>JBJEUC010000636.1:0-6362 GCA_051883635.1 Candidatus Fimadaptatus sp. | reverse complement strand
GAAGCTGACCATTGGCTACCAGAGCCGCTTCCGCCCCGACAGCATGTACCTCAAGAGCGCCTGCGAGGCCGGCGAGCTGGGCGACATCTACTATGCCCGCGCGCAGGCCGTGCGCCGCCGCGCCGTGCCCACCTGGGGCGTGTTCCTCAACGAGTACGAGCAGGGCGGCGGCCCCCTCATCGACATCGGCACTCACGCGCTGGACCTGACGCTGTGGATGATGAACAACTACGAGCCCGAATCCGTGACCGGTACCACCTACCGCAAGCTGGCCGATACCGAGAACGCGGCCAACGCCTGGGGCAGCTGGGATCCCAAGAAGTTCACCGTCGAGGACAGCGCCTTCGGCTTCATCCGCATGAAGAACGGCGCGACCATCGTGCTGGAGGCCTCCTGGGCGCTCAACACGCTGCTGGCGCACGAGGCCAAGACCATCATCTGCGGCACCAAGGGCGGCGCGGACATGCTGGGCGAGGGCGGCGCGCTGCGCATAAACGGCGAGAAGTATCACAAGCTCTACACCGAGATACCCGACCTCAAGGCCAGCGGCGCCGCCTTCTTCGAGGGCGATTCGGGCGACGACCCGGCGACGGTCGAGGCGCGCATGTGGATAGACCACGTGAAGGATGACAAAAAGCCGCTCATCACCAGGCCCGAGCAGGCCTTCGTCGTCACCCAGATACTCGAGGCCATCTATAAGTCGGCCGCTACCGGCGAGACCGTGAAGTTCTGATAGGATAGCAAAAGGTGCGTTCGCATTTCTCGCGAACGCACCTTTTATGCTTTTCTTTACTCGGCGTCCTGCCATTCAGCGCCCTGCCGCTTGGCTGTTATGCCCAGCGATACCGTGAACCTGGGCTCGCCCTTGCCCGGGTCATATACCGCTGACATTATGCCTATGACGGCCTTGCCGTTGATTGCGCCTATCTGCACGCCGCCGTCCCAGTAGAATGCAATGTACTCGTCATCGGCCGCCGCCAACTGCTCAAATGCGTTATCGATGCCGGCAAAGCCGCAGTGCTCGTCCAGGGCAATGCATTTTTCGCCAATGGCATCGTGCAGCGCCTGAGCGCGGCTGACGAGGCTCTCAAGGTCGCCTTCGCCCGTGATGGGCGCGCTTATCTTTATCTGGCATAGCAGCGCGCTTTCAGTCTGGTATTCGTAGATGTAGCTGACCTCGCACTCGCGGTCCAGGTCGCTGACGAACATGTCGCGCGTGAGCCATATGTCGTCCATTGGGCTGGTGAGCAGCACCTCGTCGCCGAACTCAAGCGCCTGTATGTAATCGTCCAGCGGCGTAAGCCACTTTATCCCGCCTATCGACCAGTCGGTGGCGTCGAAGCTCCCGGCTATGTCGAGCGCGCCCTCCGGCGGCCCGGCCTCGGCCAGGGCGATGGGGCATAGCGCAAGCATTAGCGCCAGCATGAGTACCGACAGCCTTTTCATGGCAATACCTCCTTACCTGTTGTGCGGCATCGTGCGTCGCAAGTCATGACATTGCCCATGCGACAATTATATTATAACAAAAAAGCAAAACGGTGCAACTGTTCTGTACGTTAATTTTATATGATGCGCCGGGACGGGTTCTCATCGGCGGGCAGAATTATTATCCCCGCCGCGCCTTTTGGCCCTTGCCTAAAACCTGATTTGGGTTTATACTATATGCGTGAGAATGTGCTCACAAAGTGCTGATAAAGTTCGTCAACATACGCAAAGGAGATGCTTTATTATGATAACGATCGGCGCACAGACATTCACGCTGCGCACGTTCATGCAGAACGAGCGCGACATACGCCGCTCGCTCAAGCTGGTGGGCGAAATGGGCTACAAGACCGTGCAGATATCCGGCATAGGCCCGATAGACCCCCATGTGCTGCGCGAGATATGCGACGAAAACGGGCTTAGGATAGTGCTCACGCACAACCCCGAGACCCGCATACTGAACGACACCGACGCGCTCATAAAGGAACACGACATACTGGGCTGCGACTACATAGGCATAGGCGGCATGCCCGAGCGCTATCGCTCCAGCGCGCCCGAGTGGGTGGAGAACTTCGCCGTTGACTTTGAGACGGCCGCCAAGAAGATACGCGACGCGGGCAAGCTGCTCATGTACCACAACCACGACTTCGAGTTCGAGACCATGCCCGACGGCCGCAAGTTCATCGACGTGCTGATGGACGGCCTCAGCCCCGACCTGATGGGCTTCACGCTGGATACCTTCTGGCTGCAGGCGGCCGGCTGCGACGTAATCGAGTGGCTGGAGAAGCTCAAGGATCGCATACCCTGCGTGCACCTCAAGGACATGACCGTGGCCAGCCGTGAGCGCCGCATGGCGCCCGTGGGCGAGGGCAACATGAACTTCAGGGGCATTATGAAGAAGCTGGATGAGCTGGGCACGACCAAATACGCCCTGGTCGAGCAGGATACCTGCTACGAGTCGCCCTTCATCTGCCTCAAGAAGAGCTACGACTTCCTCAGCTCGCTGGGATACAAGTAAGCTGACTGACTACACAAGGCGCGCCCTGCGCGCATCGATTTGGAGGAGATCGCAATGGATAAGGTAAGACTGGGTATTATCGGCTTTGGCAACATGGGTACCGGCCATACCAGCAACATAATGGACGGCAAGTGCCCCGAGATAGAGCTGACCGCGATAGCCGACCGCAAGGAGGAGCGCCGCGCTGCGGCCCATGAGGCCGTGCCGGGCGCGCAGATATTCACCGAGGGCGAGGACCTCATAAAGAGCGACGCCTGCGACGCGATACTCATCGCCGTGCCGCACTATCAGCATCCGGGCCTGGCTATGCTGGGCTTTGAAAACGGCAAGCACGTGATGTGCGAAAAGCCGGCCGGCGTGTACACGCTGGAGGTGCGCAAGATGAACGAGGCCGCGGCCAAATCCGACCGCACCTTCGCGATGATGTTCAACCAGCGCACCAACTGCGTCTACCGCAAGATGCACGAGATGGTGCACGGCGGCGAGCTGGGCGAGATAAAGCGCGTCAACTGGATAATCACCGACTGGTACCGCACGCAGTCCTACTACGATTCGGGCGCGTGGCGCGCGACCTGGGGCGGAGAAGGCGGCGGCGTGCTGCTCAACCAGTGCCCGCACAACCTGGACCTTCTGCAGTGGATATGCGGCATGCCCTCGCGCGTGCAGGCCTTCTGCCATGAGGGCAAGTGGCACGACATAGAGGTCGAGGACGACGTGACCGCCTATCTCGAATACCCCAACGGCGCTACCGGCGTGTTCATAACCACCACCGGCGACGCGCCCGGCACCAACCGCTTCGAGGTATCCGGCACCCGCGGCAAGCTCGTGTGCGAGAACAACAAGCTGACCTTCCACAAGCTCAGCTGCGACCTGGCCGAATACACCCGCACCGAGCCGCAGGGCTTCAAAAAGCCCGACTGCGAGGTCATCGAGGTCGAGACCGACGGCATCAACCTGCAGCACGTGGCCGTGCTCAACGCCTTCGCGGCCCACATACTGCGCGGCGAGAAGCTGGTGGCCGAGGGCTATGAGGGCATAAACGGCCTCACGCTCTCCAACGCCATGCACCTGTCCAGCTGGCTGGGCCACGCCGTGGACGTGCCCTTTGACGAGCAGCTGTTCCTGGACGAGCTCAACAAGCGCCGTGCCACCTCCCGCCTCAAGACCGAGGACGGCGGCAGGGTAGAGGCGCAGGGCTAAGCGGCGGGGGAGCGCTTCCCCGTCTGCCGGATGGCCGTAATACTTGACAGGCTGGGCGCCGCCGCGTATCTTTACGCGGCGGCGCTTTCGTCTGCCCGTGCGCGGGAGGGGAGAGGGCGCTCCTTATTCTATCTCGACATTCTTTACCCCGTGCTCGAGCAGTATGTTGATGAGCTCGTTGCGGGAATAGTTTACCTCGGATGCCAGCCTGTCCAGCTCGGATAGCGTTTCGCGGCGTATGCGCACGGTTATCACGCAGTTGCCATCCTCGCCGCGCCTTTGCACATCTCTGCAAAATCATATGGCTAAATCGCGGGGCCTGTGGTATAATCGTGCTATCGATTATTACACAAATGCGAGGTGAAGCTCCATGGCCAACATATACATGGTGAGGGGCAATCTGGACGATATACCGCAGTTTGACCTGCCCGAGGGCTGCAGCATACATTCGCTCAAGCCCGGCGAGGAAAAGCTGTGGGAGTGGATATGCGAGGGCGCGTTCCGCGGCGACTTCGGCAGCGACTTCCGCTTTGACTTCGATAGGATGATGCGCTCCGACGCCTGCTATGCGCCCGAGCGGGTGTTCTTTGGTCAGCAGTATTCGCAGGTGACGTCCACCGCGTCGGCCTGGTTCGACCCCAAGCTCGGGCCGCATACCGGCGTGCTGCACTGGGTGGGCACGCACCCCACGGCCTCGGGCATAGGTCTGGGCCGGCCGGTCATAGCGGCGGCGCTCAACAAGCTGCGCGAAATGGGCTATACCCGCGCAACGCTGATAACCCAGGAATACCGCCTGCCGGCGATACGGCTCTACCTCGAGTTCGGCTTCCATCCGGTGTTCGACGAGGCCGACCGCTACGAGCCCGAATGCCGCCCAGCAAGCGACGACAGCGCCGCTCAGGCCGAGCGCCGCGCCATATGGCGCGAGGTGACGGAGCGCCTGAGCGAGTTCAGGCCCCGCCATCCGGAGCGCATAGAGCTGTGGCCGCAGGGCGCGCCCGGGTTTGACGCGAGCTATGGCCAGGCGCAGCCCTCGATAACGGCCTTCCCCGTGGAGGGCTCCAGGGGCGCGGTGATAGTGTGCCCGGGCGGCGGCTATGTGATGAAGGCCTCCCACGAGGGCGCGCCCATAGCCCGCATGCTCAACGAGGCGGGCATATCGGCCTACGTGCTGGACTACCGCGTGTCGCCCTACGTGATGCCCGCGCCCCTTGACGACGTCAACCGCGCCGTGCGCGTGGTGCGCTCGTTGGGCTATGACAAGGTGGGCGTGCTGGGCTTCTCGGCGGGCGGCCATCTGACCGCCATGGCCGGTACCTCCTACGACATGGGCGACCCCGACGCGGCCGACCCGGTCGAGCGCCTGTCCTCGCGGCCGGATGCGTTCGTGCCCTGCTATGCGGTGGTGTCGCTGTCGGCGTTTGCGCATCACGGCTCGCGCATGAACATAATGGGCAAGGACGCCGACAACTGGAAGGCGCTGCGCAATATGTCGGCCGACCTGCGCGTCACGCCCGATACCCCGCCCTGCTTCATGTGGCATACCGCCTCGGACGGCGTGGTGCCGGTGGAGAACTCGCTCAACATGGCCGCCGCCTGCGTCAAAAATGGTGTGCCGGTGGAGCTGCACGTGTTCCCCGAGGGCGACCACGGGCTGGGCCTGGCGGGCGGCACGCCGGTGGGCCAGTGGGCTGGGCTGTGCCAGAAGTGGCTGCTGGGGCTGGGGTTCGGCAAGTGAGCGAGACCATGCGCCTGTTCATAGGCATTGAGCTGGACGGGCAGCTGCGCGCAAGGCTGGCGCATGAGGCGGGCCGGCTGAGCGCGCGCCTGCGCGGCAGCTTTTCGGCGACGGCCAATTATCACATAACGCTTGCGTTTCTGGGCGGACACGGGCCGGAGGAGCTGGCGGCGATACGCGCCGCCATGGACGAGGCCTGCGCCCGCCCGCCCTTTGAGGTGCGCGTGGGCGGACTGGGCAGCTTTCGCAAGGGCAACCGGCAGATAGTCTGGGCCGGTGTGGAGAAGTCGCCCGAGCTTGCCCGGCTGCAGGGCGCGCTGGCAGATGCGCTGCGCGCGCGGGGAGTGGCCTTTGCGGACGAGGGCGAGTACCGGCCGCACATAACGCTGGCGCGGCAGTGCGAGCTTGCGGCCCTGCCGCAGCCGGAGTGGCGGCGCGCGCTGAGCGTCGAGCGCATAGCGCTGTTCGAGAGCGCCCGGCGTGAGGGCGAGCTGCGCTATACGCCGCTGGAGTATGCGCGCCTTTCGGGCCGGAGATAGCGAAGCGGCGTAGCCGGGAGGCTCCGTGAGAGCGCGTGAGGGCCAGGGCGCTTTCACGTCAAGCGTTTCCGGCGGCGCGCACGCCCCAGAATGCGGACGGTTCATTAGAAAGGAAACCCCCTGCCCCTTGGGCGAAAAAGTGCGGCCCGGCGGCTTCCGCGCTCCAAGCGTTTCCGGCGGCGTACACGCCCCCGGGACGCGGGCGGTTCATTAGAAAGGAAACCCCTGCCACTTGGGCGAAAAAAGTGCGGCCCGGCGGCTTCCGCGCGACAAGCGTTTCCGGCGGCGCGAACATCCCGGGGCGCGGGTGGTTCATTCGGAAGGAAGCCTGCCTACCGGGGGAAGAAAGTGCGGCCCTGCGGCTTCAGCGTGTCAAACGTTTCCG
>JBJEUC010000635.1:0-1571 GCA_051883635.1 Candidatus Fimadaptatus sp. | reverse complement strand
TGTCGCTGGACGAGCCTATCCATATTATGTATGCTCCGCTATCTGTGACGAAAGCGCCCTCGCTTTCGTTCCAGCAGGCGAAGGAGCGCATGTTAAGTTTCATGGTGACAGTGCCCGTCTCGCCGGGGGCCAGCGCGATGCGCGCAAAGCCCTTGAGTTCCTTCATGGGATGCAGCGCCGTGCCGCACAGCTTCTGCACGTAGAGCTGCACCACCTCCGCGCCCGGGCGGTCGCCCGCGTTGCGCACGTCGACCTCCACCGTCGCGCCCTCCGCGTCGGTGAACGAGCGGCTGCTTATGCGCGCGCCCACGTACTCGAACCGGGTGTAGCTCAGCCCATGGCCGAACGGCATTCGCACCGCGCCCCGGTCCCTGCTGAACATGTCGTAATAGCGGTAGCCCACGAACACGTCCTCGGCATAGCGCACGGTCTTGCCGTCGCCCGGGAAGTTGAGGTAGCAGGGCGTGTCCTCGACCGAGCGCGGGAAGGTCTCGGCCAGCTTGCCGGAGGGGCTGACCTCGCCGCTCAGCAGCTGCGCCAGGGCCTCGCCGCACGCCTGGCCGCCCAGATACCCCATGAGCACCGCGTCCACGCTCTCGAGCCACGGCATCTCAACCGGCGCGCCGCACTCCAGCACCACGGCAATTCGCGCGCCGCGCGCGTGCGTCGCCGCCGCCAGGCGCTCTATCAGCGCGTCCTGCGCCCGGGGCAGCTTCATGTCGGCGCGGTCGCCGCCCTCGGTATCGTAATAGCCCGCGAACACCACCACGGTGTCGCTGTCCTGAGCGCGCGCGAGCGCCTCGTCGATGAGCGCCTCGCCCGGCGCGTCGGCATGAGCGGCGTCGTAGCCGCGCGCATAGCCCAGCTCCGGGAAGCGCGCGCGCAGGCGCTCAAGCGGCGTATCCAGGCGCGTGGGCTTTATGTGCGAGGAGCCGCCGCCCTGGTATATGGGCTCGGCGGCCAGCTCGCCCACCACGCACAGGCGCGCCCCGGGCTCAAGCGGCAGCGCGCCCTCGTTCTTGAGCAGCACCGCCGCCTCCAGCGCCGCGCGCAGCGCCAGCGCATGGTGCGCGTCCGCGTCGAAGGTCGCGCCGGGCCTATGGCTGCGCGCCGCCCAGTCCAGCACCCTCAGCAGCCGCTCCACCGCGCCGTCCAGCACGCGCTCATCCAGCGCGCCGCTTTCGACCGCGCGCACTATCGCGCGCGCGCCGTCGCCGGCGTCGCCCGGCATCTGCAGCTCCAGCCCGGCCTTAAGCGAGCGGACCCTGTCGTCCACCGCGCCCCAGTCGCTCACCACCGCGCCCTCAAAGCCCCATTCGCCGCGCAGCACCTTGTCCAGCAGCCAGCTGCTTTGGCAGGCGTACTCGCCGTTTATGCGGTTGTAGGAGCCCATCACCGTGCGGGGCTGCGCGCGCGTGACCGCCTGCTCGAACGGGTACAGGTATATCTCGCGCAGCGCGCGCTCGGACACGCGCGCGTCCACCGTCATGCGCGCAGTCTCCTGATTGTTTACCGCGAAGTGCTTGACCGACGCGCCCACGCCCTCGCCCTGCAGCGCGTCGATATAGCTC
>JBJEUC010000634.1:0-1574 GCA_051883635.1 Candidatus Fimadaptatus sp. | reverse complement strand
CCTGCCGCTGCAGCCGGTCACTGAGGACTGGCGCGTGGGCGTGTGGGCGCATGCCCGGGGCCTGAAGTTCGCCAAGGGCGGCTACCTGCGCATGCGCGTGGAGCTGCGGCTCCGGCGCGAGGGCGTGAGCGCTCACTCGGTGGCCTTCCCGGCGGACAAGACCTGGCTCATCGACCTGCCCGAGGGCGACTACGACTGGACGGAGCTTGAGCAGGCCATATCGATACCGCGCGACACCACCGCGCATGTGGGCGTGTGGTTCGAGGGCGCGGGCTATGAGGGCGAGGTGTACATAGAGCGCCCCTTCCTTATCGAGACCAACGGGCACAACCTGCTGCCCGACTTCATGACGCCGGTGCCCGACAAGGAGAAGTTCGACTGGTCGGCGCAGTACCTGAGCCGCCGCGAGTGGCCCGAGTTCCGCGTGTTGCTCGGCGGTCAGGAGGTGTTCCGCGGCGAGGTGTTTGAGCGCTGCCATGTCGATTCCGAGTGGGCCATCGACCTGCCGCAGGAGCTGCTGGCGGGCGACTGCAGGCTGACGATAGAGCTGATAAGCGACTATCACGACCCGCTGCCCTATATCGTGCGAGAGGTGGGGCTTATCGAGCAGCCCGGCGGCGAGCTGGCGCTGATATCCGCCGCGCAGACGGGCACTGCGCACGGCAAGGCCTGCCTGTTGCTGCGCACGGGGCGCGACGGCGTGGAGGTCCATTTCGACTATCCCGACGCGCGCCTTGGCGGCCCGCGCAGCCTGCGCTTTGAGAAGGCGGGCCTGCACGGCGTGGCACTGGACTGCCATGAGGCCGGGGAGCACGCGCGCTTTGCGCTTGAGTGCGGCGGGCGGCGCATCGAGGGCGAGATAGCCCGCATAGCCGAAAAGACCCCGGACGGCGTAGTGACCGGCACCGGCGACATGATATACATCGAGCAGCGCATGGACTACGTCGAGGAGTACCTGAGCTGGTATGTCTCAAACGGCGTGGGCAACCTGCTCACGATACGGCCGACCTACCGCTGGTGCGGCACGCGCGTGCTCGTTCCCGAGGTGTGGGAGGTCGTGCGGCGCGTGCTGGGCGAGCTGGGCATAAGCTATGCGCTCATGGTAGACGGCCGCGAGCTGCCGGGCATCAACGCCAACCCGGACGACGCCATGCTGGCCGGCCCGGGCTACCTGGGGCGGCAGAACCACGAGCGCGACGGCGCGATGTACTACTGGGGCACGCGCGGCGGTAAGGTATCGATGATGGCCGAGCAGATAGGCGACATGGAGCAGCGCATGTACGACGAGGATCCGTCCCACACCTCGCCCCAGTACAACCACGCCAACTACATCTACCGCGACGGCGGCGTGTACCTGCACCGGGACCCCGACATCCCGCACGACATGCGCGCGGGATGCGAGCGCTCGGTGGCAAGGCTGAGCGAGACGCGCGGGGGCGCGCCGCGCCACACCGGGCCCTCGGTAATGTTCAAGTACCTGCTGGACGCGGGGTACAGCTGGGTGGGCGCGGAGACCATGTACGGCTCGATGGAGCCGCTGATGGCGTTCCTGCGCGGCGCGACGCTGGCGCGCG
>JBJEUC010000633.1:0-1578 GCA_051883635.1 Candidatus Fimadaptatus sp. | reverse complement strand
AACGCCCGCGAACGCGGCAAGCGAGCTCCGCGCGGCGCTCATATCGAGGTCGGGATAGTAGCGCGCGCGCTCCACGCCGCGCGCAAAGCACTCCCGCGTCCAGTCCGCCATGCCCTCCGGCCGCAGGTTGGCCGAATAGTCCAGCCAGTCGGACGGCGAGGCGCTCTGCCACACGTTGCCGCCGTGCAGCATGATGTTCTCCTCCATCTTGTCACCTTCCCAGCAGGCGCGGCATCAGCTCGGGCCGCGACCAGAAGTGTATATGCGGGAACCCCGCCAGCGTATTGCCCTGCACATAGCCGCACTGCCAGCGCTTCTCAGGCGCGGAGGCCCGGCTGATGTCAAAGGCGCAGTGCAGCCCGGCGTCGGGCTGTGCCACGGCGTGATGGAACTCGTGCGCCGGGAAGCTGAGTCCGGCCTCGTCGCGCACGTCCACATAGCCAAAGCGCTGCAGCCGCTCCGTGAGCCGGCAGTCGACGGGCAGCGCGCCCGCCATGGCGCGCCCGTCCATGCTGCGCGACAGGTATATCAGCCCACCGCACTCGGCGTAGCACCTGAGCCCCGCCCGGAGCGCCTCCCTGACGCTTGCGCGCATTGAGGCGTTGGCCTCCAGCTGCGCGCCGAACACCTCCGGAAAGCCGCCGCCCACGTAGAGCGCGTCCAGCCCCTCGGGCAGGCGCTCGTCCCGCAGCGGCGAAAACGCGACCAGCTCCGCCCCCGCGCGCTCCAGCGCGTCGAGGTTGGCCTGGTAGTAGAAGCTAAAGGCCTCGTCGCGCGCAAGGCCGATGCGCCGCCCCGCCAGTGCGCCCGGGTTGGACTCCAGCCAGCGCGTCATGCGGCACTCGCCCTCATCGAGCGCGGGCGCGCTCCCGGCTATCGACTCGAGCAGGCCCAGGTCCACGCCCTCCTCGACCAGCTCTGCCGCCCGCTTGAGCTGCTCGCTCAGTTCGTCCAGCTCCTCGGCCGGGACCAGGCCCAGATGGCGGCTGTTCAGGTTGAGGCGCGCGTCCTTCCTCAGCCAGCCCACGCACTCAAGGCCGGTATAGTGCCCCACCGCGTCGCGCACCAGCTCGTAGTGCCGCTGGGAGGAGACGCGGTTGACTATCACGCCCGCGATGGTGTTGTCGGGGGCCAGCTGCCTAAAGCCCAGCACCTGCGCCGCGACGCTGGCCGCGCCGCCCGCCGCGTCCACCGCCAGCAGCACCGGCGTGCGCGTATTGCGCGCCAGCTCGTAGCTGGAGCAGCTAAGGCTCCTTGCGTCGCGGCCGTCGTAGAAGCCCATCACGCCCTCTATCACCGATATGTCGGCCCCCGCGCCGTAATGGGCCAGCAGGTAGGAGATGGTCTCCCAGTCCAGCAGGTGCGCGTCCAGGTTGTGCGAGGGGCAGCCGCAGGCCGCGCGGTGGAAGCCGGGGTCTATGTAGTCCGGGCCGGTCTTGAAGGGCGCGACCCGCCTGCCCCGCGCGCGCAGCGCCGCCATTACGGCCAGCGTGAGCGTGGTCTTGCCGCAGCCCGAATGGGTGCCCGCTATCATTATCCTCATGCGCGCACACCCTCTATGCCGTACATGAGCGCGTT
>JBJEUC010000632.1:0-1595 GCA_051883635.1 Candidatus Fimadaptatus sp. | reverse complement strand
ATATCGACCTGAACTTCTCGGGCGTGTATCAGCCGCGCGCGCACGCCTACATCGAGGAGCTGTTCGGCAAGGGCAACGTGTTCCGCGCGGGCACGATAGGCACCCTGGCCGAAAAGACGGCCTACGGCTACGTGAACAAGTACCTGGAGGAGCGCGGGCTGCACGCCACGCGCGCCGAGAAGGACCGCCTGGTCGCGGGTTGCGTGGGCGTAAAGCGCACCACGGGCCAGCACCCCGGCGGCATAGTCGTGCTGCCCAAGGACTACGAGATATACCAGTTCACCGCGATACAGCATCCCGCCGACGACAACGACACCGACATAATCACGACCCACTACGACTTCAACTCCATGCACGACGTGCTGGTCAAGCTCGACTGTCTGGGCCACGATGATCCCACCATGCTGCGCGCGCTGCAGGACATAACCGGCATAGCGCCCAAGCAGGTGCCGCTGGGCGACAAAAAGGTGATGAGCCTGTTCACCTCGCCCGAGGCGCTGGGAGTCACGCCCGACCAGATATACGGCTGCAAGTCCGGCACGCTGGGCATACCCGAATTCGGCACGCGCTTTGTGCGCGGCATGCTGGAGGAGACGCAGCCGCATACCATGGAGGAGCTGATACGCATAGCGGGCCTGAGCCACGGCACCGACGTGTGGCTGGGCAACGCGCAGGAGCTGGTCAAGAGCGGCCAGGCGCAGCTGAAGGACTGCATCTGCAACCGCGACGACATAATGAACTTCCTCATAGCGCAGGGGCTGGAGCCCAAGATGGCCTTTACCACCATGGAATCCGTGCGCAAGGGCAAGGGCCTGAAGCCCGAGATGGAGCAGGCCATGAACGAACACGATACGCCCCAGTGGTTCATAGACTCCTGCAAGAAGATAAAGTACATGTTCCCCAAGGGCCATTCGGTCGCCTATGTGACCATGTCGCTGCGCATAGCGTACTTCAAGGTGTATTACCCGGTCGCGTACTACAAGTGCTACCTGCAGCGCAACCTGGATACCTTTGACGCCTCGATAATGATGGGCAGCGCCAACGACATACTCGAGCAGCTGGTGGAGCTGGACGACAAGGGCAAGGACATAAGCGCCAAGGAGGCCAACATCGTAACGATGCTGGAGATACTGCTGGAGATGCACGCGCGGCACATGGAGCTGCTGCCCTGCGACCTGTACGAGAGCGAGGTCAGCGAGTTCGTGATAAAGAGCGACCACGAGCTGCTTATACCCTTCACCGCCATACCCGGCCTGGGCGCCAACGCCGCGCAGCTGATAGTGGACGCGCGCAGGGACGGCCCGTTCATATCGGTGGAGGACATGGTAAAGCGGCGCGTGGGCAAGGCCACGATAGAGCTGCTGCGCAAGTTCGGCTGCCTCAAGGGCATACCCGAGACCAGCCAGATGAGCCTGTTTGATATGATGTAATCAATGTGGCGGGGGAGCAAGCTCCCCCGCCACTGCCACCCCTACACAGATTCGCCTGCGCCCGAAGGGCGCGGACGGCGAATCTGCAAGGAAGCAATTTCTTCTCCGGGGGGGGGGCAAGCTCCCCTCCGAAGAAATTGCTGCGTTTCCGCCGTACACGCCGGC
>JBJEUC010000631.1:0-1605 GCA_051883635.1 Candidatus Fimadaptatus sp. | reverse complement strand
GCTGATAGAAGACGGCAGGATAGTGAGCGTGGGCCGCGTGGCGGACTACGCGGGCGAGACGGTGGACGCCGAGGGCATGATAGTCGCGCCCGGCTTTGTGGACGTGCATTGCCACCTGCGCGACCCGGGCTACGAGTACAAGGAGGACATCTACACCGGCACGCGCGCGGCGGCGCACGGCGGCTTCACCAGCGTATGCTGCATGGCCAACACGCTGCCCGTGAACGACAACGCCGCCGTCACCGCGGCGATAGTGGCCAAGGCCCGCCGCGAGGGCGTGGTGAACGTCTACCCGATAGGCGCCATCACCAAGGGCCTCAAGGGCGAGGAGCTGGCCGAGATGGGCCAGATGCAGGAGGCCGGCGCGGTGGCCGTGTCCGATGACGGCAAGCCCGTGATGAACGGCCGCAAGATGTACCTGGCGCTGCAGTACGCCAAGGCGTTCGACCTCCCGGTGATATCGCACTGCGAGGACGTGAACATCGTCGCCGAGGGCCAGATGAACGAGGGCACCGTATGCACGCGCCTGGGCCTCAAGGGCATACCCAGCGCTGCCGAGGAGACCATGATAGCGCGCGAATGCCTGCTGGCCGGGGAGCTCAAGACCCATGTGCACATAGCACACGTGTCCACCGAGGGCGGCGTGGCGCTGATACGCCACTTCAAGGCGCGCGGCGTGAACGTGACCGCCGAGACCGCGCCCCACTACGTGTACGGCACCGACGAGCTGGTGGATGAGCTGGACTACGACGCCAGCACGCGCGTGAACCCGCCGCTGCGCACCGAGAAGGACCGCAGGGCCTGCATAGAGGGCCTGCTGGACGGCACGCTGGACTGCATCGCCACCGACCACGCGCCGCATCATCAGGACGAGAAGCGGGTCGAGTACGCGCTGGCCGCCAGCGGCATATCGGGCTTTGAAACGGCGTTCGCGCTGTGCTATACGGCCATGGTGCTGCCCGGGCTCATGAGCGTGGATCGGCTCATAAGCAAGATGACCGTTGAACCCGCGCGCGCGCTGGGCCTGAAGGCCGGCACGCTCACCCCCGGCGCCGCTGCCGACGTCGTGATACTCGACCCCAACGCGGTCTGGGCGATAGACCCGGGCAAGTTCCTCAGCAAGGGCAAGAACACGCCCTTCGCGGGCAAGGTGGTCACGGGCGGCGTGAAGCGCACCTACGTGGCCGGCAAATGCGTATGGCAGGAGGCGTGAGCATGAACCAGATGGACCTGATGATAGACCGCATAATCGCAAAGCACAACCCCACCGTGGCCGGACTGGACACGCGCGTGGAATACCTGCCCGCCGAGTTCATAGCCGGGCTGGGCCTGGGCGAGATAGACACCTGCGAAAAGGCCGCCGAGGCCGTGCTGGCCTATAACCGGGGGCTGATAAAGGCCCTCAGCGACATAGTGCCCGCCGTGAAGGTGCAGATAGCCTACTACGAGATGTACGGCGTGCCGGGCATGCGCGCCTTCGCCGAAACGCTCAGGGCCGCGCGCGAGGCGGGCATGTCGGTGATGGTGGATGCCAAGCGCAACGACATCGGCGCGACCGCCGAGGCCTACGCCACCGCTTACCTGGGCAGGACGCAGCTGCCGGCG
>JBJEUC010000630.1:0-6513 GCA_051883635.1 Candidatus Fimadaptatus sp. | reverse complement strand
CGCGCCGTCGATTATGGCCGCCTCCTGCAGCGAGGGGTCTATGCCCGCCAGAGCCGCCAGGTAGATGACCGCCGAATAACCCACGCTCTGCCATACGCCCGACCACACGTATATGCTGCGGAATGCGTCCGGATTGCCCATGAAGTCGTAGGGCTCAAAGCCCAGCAGCTTTATGAAGTTGTTGACCATGCCGGTGCGCACGTGCAGGAACTGTATTATGATGGACACCATTACGACCGTGGAGATGAAGTACGGGGCGTAAGTCACCATCTGAACCGTCTTTTTGAAGCGCGGCCGCTTGCATTCGTTGAGCGCCAGCGCCAGTATTATCGGCGCCGGGAAGCCCGCCACGAAGCCGTATATGCTCAGCGACAGCGTGTTCACCATCAGCTGCTTGAACACGGGTGTGGTAAAGAACTCCTGGAAATGCTTGAGGCCCACCCATGGGCTGCCCCACACGCCCTTGCGCAGCGAGTAGTCCTCGAACGCTATCAGCACGCCGCTCATGGGCACGTAGCAGAACACTATTATGTAGGCGACCGGAATAACCAGCATCAGGTACAGCCTGCCGCGCCGCCGGAGCTCCAGTGCGATGCTCTCCAGCAGGCCGCGCTTTTTCTTCTTGCTTGCTGCCGCGACATTCATGGGTACAAACCTCATCCTTTCGCGCTGTATTCGCCCCCGGGCGGCGACTGCGCGCCCGGAGGACATCTGGAAGATATGCTAAGATTATATATGTACCCTTGCCCATGGGACAAGCAAGAGTGTTTATTTCGGGCGCTTTTGCTTGACTTTTGCATGCAAAAAACCTTGCGCAAGCGCAAGGTTTTTGACATTTGCGGGTATTTTACCCGTATTCAGTTAGGATTTGCCCAAAGTGGCGCAGATCTTACCGCTCCGCGCGCGCCGCACGCGTCATCTGGCGCGCTTGCGGTATTCGCTGGGCGTTACACCCAGCGTGCGCTTGAAGGCGCTGCGCATGTTGTACAGATGCTCAAAGCCGGTCCGGGCCGCTATCTCATCCAGCGACAGCGGGCCGTCTATCAGCTCCAGCGTGCGGTCTATGCGCCTGCGCTCCAGATACGCGGAGAAGTTGCTGCCCGTGTATTCCTTGAAGGCCCGGCTGAGGTAGGCGTCGGTAAGCGAAAAGTGCGTCGCCGTGCTCGCAAGGTTCAGGTCGGCGTCGGCATAGTTGGCGTCCACGTATTCCCTTACCATGGCGATGAGCGCGTCCGTGCGGCCGCGCTGGCGGCTCTGCACCTTGTCCACTATGTCGTCGAAGTAGCCCAGTATCGCGTCCAGCGCGCCCGACGAGCTGTTCATCACGGCCAGCCTGCGCGCCGCGTCGTCCAGCTCCGCGACGCTCCCCTGCTCGCCGCCCATCATCTGGCTGATGCGCATGAGCGTCGCGCACATGCTCTGAGTGAGCATGCGCTGGGACTGCCCCAGGTGCCCCTGGGTGCGCTCGGCGCCGAACGCGCTCAGTATCAGCTCATGCACCCGCTCGCGGTTGCCCGCCATGGCGAAGTTGATGAGCTGGTTCTCCACGTCCAGCGAATAGGAGTAGACCTGCGGCCCCATGTCCCGCTGGTGCATGAGCACGGGCGCCGAATCGCCCGAGCCGCTGTATATCAGCTCCTGACAGCGCGCGTACACGCGGCTCAGCTCGATATACCGCCCCACCGGCAGCGACAGCGCACCGCTCACGCGCATGGCCAGCGCTCCGCTGCCGCCCGCGTTCATGCGCTCTATCGCCGCGCGCAGCTGGCGCTCTATCTCCTCCTCGCTGCTCTCGCTCAGGCTGAATATGAGCACGCAGCTGTCCAGCGAGGTCTCGAACATGTCGCGCTGCGCGTGCAGCTCGGCGCTGAAGGCCTCGGCCCGGCGCGCGCTCATCTCGCTGGCCTCGCTCACGGTCAGGTCGCCGCCCGTGCGCTCCATGCGCACCAGCGCCAGCACGAACGGCCCGCTGAGGCGCGGCTGGCTCACATGCTCCAGCATCTCCTGCACCTGCGCCTCGTCGCTGAAGTAGCCGCCCAGCAGCTTTTCAAAGAACAGCTGGTCCAGCACGTTTATCTGGCGCGACACATAGCTGCTGAGCTTGCCGTGCTTGATTATCAGCTCGTTCACGCTGTCGCCCAGCTCGGCCAGCGGCTTGGGCCGGCGGGAGGGCTGCGCCGGCGCATGGGAGGCGTCGGGCGCGTAGAGCGTGCGCAGATTGGCCGATATCCGGTCCAGCGGCGCGCCCAGACGCCGCGCAAATACCGCCGCCGCCGTCACACCCAGCAGTACCGACAGCGCCGTTACCAGTATTATCGAGTCGCGCAGCCATCTGACCTTGCCCGATACCACCGCGCGCGGTATCAGCACGTTGTAGCGCAGCTGGTTGTAGCGCGAGCTCACCGATATGCGCAGGAAGTCGCCCTCCTCCGCGGTCACGTCCGCGCCCGCCGGGCAGGACATTATCACCTCGCCGTCGGGCATCTCGGCCCAGGCCAGCGCGCCCGCCTCCACGTCTATGACCCGCTCCATGTCCTGCGTGAACTTGGAGGCGTCCAGCAGGAACACCACGTTGCCGCGCGCTATGCCGTCCCTGTACAGCGGCCAGACGTACAGCCCGATGTACCGCTCCTCGCCCTTGCCGCCGTCGTAGCCCTCCAGCACGGCCCGCCGCGCGGGAACGAAGTAGCTGCTCCTCGCGCCCGAGAGCACGTCCTGCCATTCGCCTGTGGAAAAGCCCTCCAGGTACAGGAAATACGGATAGTACACATAGGGCCGCGTAAAGCTGTAACCCCTGCGCGCGCCGTACAGCACATCCGGCGCGTTGAGATATACCAGCACATCGTATATCAGCGAATCGCCGATGTATATCTGCTTGAGCTCGTCGCAGAACTCCATGGAGTTCATGGTCACGGAGGGCTTGGCGCTGGGCGAATCGCTCACCAGCAGCGCGTTGAGCGCGCTGGACTGCACGAACCGCGACATTATCTCGCGCGCCATGCTGAAGTCCGCGTCCATGGCGCTCACGCTCTGGCTGAGCAGCGTGCTGGTCTTTTCGCACTCGTTTTCCGAGACCGCGCGCAGTGTGTATGTGTAGAACGTGACGCCTATCACGATGGGTATCAGCGCGATGATTATGTACGTGGACAAAAACGAATACACTATCCGCGTCTTGTAATCCCGGCGTGCGCGCCTCTTTGTACCAGCCACAGTCACTGCCCCTTATCTTCCGACGCAAACGCCGTTTCTATTGCATTAAAATTGTAAGCTGTTTTGAGTGATTTGTCAATCTCCCGCCGCCGCCCGGCCGCAATTTGGCCGCACATTCCCGGCCCGGGCGCGCAAAAAAGCCGCAGGCGCAGGCGCTGCGGCTCACTTCCCGTTGACCATGCCGATGTGCGGGAGACACGCTCCCTCCCGGGCTCCCCCGGGCCTCCTTGTCATTGCAAAGGCCGACCGCTGCGCGGCCTTCCCGCCCTACCCCGTCGCGGCTCATCCCTCCGCGCGGCGATAGGCTTCCACAATCTCCCTTACCATGGCCCGCTCGCCGCCCAGCTTTTCCAGGCAGCGCAGGAACTCCTCCGGCGGCTCGGCGGCAAACACGCATCGCCGGCCGTCCGCCGGATGGTCGAACGCTATGCGGCAGGCGTGCAGCAGCTGATGGTCCAGGCCGGGCAGCGGGCACCTGTGCGGCCCGTAGAGCGGGTCGCCCAGCACCGGATGCCCCAGCGACGCCATATGCACGCGTATCTGATGCGTGCGGCCGGTGCGCAGGCGCGCCTCGACCAGCGTCGCCCCGCGCAGGCGCGCCAGCACGCGGTAGTGCGTCTGCGCCTCGCGCCCGCCGCGCACAATCGCCATGCGCTTGCGGTCGGTGGGATGGCGGCCTATCGGCGCGTCCACGTCGCCCTCGTCGCTGCGCATGCCGCCCTGCAGTATGGCCAGGTACACGCGCCCCACGGTGTGGGCGGCTATCTGCTCGCTGAGCTTGAGGTGCGCCTCGTCGTTCTTGGCCACAAGCAAAAGGCCCGTCGTGTCCTTGTCTATGCGGTGCAGTATGCCCGGGCGCAGCTCGCCGCCTATGCCCGAAAGGCTGCTCAGCCTGCCCAGCAGCGCGTTCACCAGCGTGCCGTCCGGGTTGCCCGCCGCCGGATGCACCACCATGCCCCGGGGCTTGTTGACCACCGCCAGCCACTCGTCCTCGTAGACGATGTCTATCGGTATATCCTGTGCCTGCGCGGTCATCTCCACCGGCTCGGGCACCGTTATGTCCACCCGCTGCCCGGGGCGCAGCTGCTGACCCGCCTTGGCGGGCCGCTCCCCGTCCACCAGCACGCAGCCCTCCGCTATCAGCTTCTGCGCGCGGGAGCGGGTGACCTCGCCGCGCAGCTTGACGAACTCGTCCAGCCGCATCGCCTCATCCGCCGTATAAAGCATGCTTTAGTCCTCCGCCCGGCCCGGCTCGCGCCCGGCCATGAACACAAGGTATATTATCACCAGCGCCGCGCCCAGAGTAAGGCACACGTCGGCTATGTTGAATATCGGGAAGTCGATGGCGTAGACGTATATGAAGTCCACGACGTATCCCCTTACGGCGCGGTCTATCATGTTGCCTATCGCGCCGGTCACGGCCAGCCAGCCGCCCAGCTGCGCAATGCGCGGCAGGCTCCGCTGCCGCGCGGCCAGGTATATCGAGGCCGCCACCGCAAACACTATGCTCATTATGATGAACAGCGGCTGCATGTTCTGCATCATGCCAAAGGCCGCGCCCCGGTTTTCGGCGTAGTTGAACGCCAGCACGCCGTGCCATACGTCCAAGGGCGTGGCGAGGCTCCTCGCCGCCCATATCTTGCTCAACTGATCCGCCGCCAGCAGCAGCGTTACCATCACTGCGTAAAACAAGCTTCTCTCCTCATCGGCGCTCCTCAGCGCCGGCCCAGGTCCTTTTGCACCACGTCCACTATCTCCGCCAGGAAGCCGCCTATCACCGGTATGTTGCCCACGGTGAGCCGGCTGAGTATGACCACGACCACCGCGCCCAGTATCGTAAAGCCCACCGCCCCGCCCAGCCCGCGCGCGACCCCTGCAAGGAAATTGCGGCGGAAAAAGCGGCGCGTATCGGTTATGTAGAGCATGTACTGCTCCAGCTGCATTGCCTCCAGCTTCACTACCTGCCGCCTGAGCCGGTACACCAGCCCCCGGCAGACGCGCTTTTGCCTCATAACGGCATACCCCCTCGCAAGGTAAGTATGCCCGCGCGCGGCGCGCCTATGCGGCAAAGCTCCCCAAAACGACCCATGGCCGCAAGCTGCATGAGCCTGCGGCCTTGGGGCAAAGCGGATCACTTGTCCGCAAACAGCTCGGTATCGGACTTGAGCACGTGCACCTGATCCAGCACCAGACGCTGGAAGCGCGCGCGGTAATCGTCGGCGGCCTTCTTGAGGTCGGCCAGATCGGCGCGGGCCTGGTCGGCCTCCACCTTGGCGGTGGCGACTATCGTGCGGGCCTGCTCCTCGGCGGCGGCGACGGTCTCGTCGGCGGTCTTCTTGGCCTGGTCGGTGGTCTCGTCGGCTATGCGCTGGGCGGTGAGCAGCGTCTCGCGCAGAGTGGCCTCCAGGTTCTTGAGGTAGCCCGGGTCGCTCAGCGCGCTGTCGTCCTTGGCCTGCTCCTCCTGCTCCTCTATCTTCTTCTTGAGGGCACGGTTCTCCTTTATCAGCGCCGCGTAATCGGTCGCTATCGCGTCGAGAAAGTCATCGACCTCGTCCTTGCTATAACCAAGTTCCTGGTCGGAAAATACTTTGGAGCTGATATCGTTAAGCGTAATCATGGTCGTAATCTCCCTTCGATCTTGCATAATATCCGCGTGATCGCAGTTTAAGCCATATACCTCTGTATATTCTCTCTCCGCGATGGATTTTCCTTCTGGTTTCTGTATCTTTTAAGGAAATTTAGCAATTTTTAAGAATATGCTTCACTGCGGCCTACTTCCCCTCATACCTGAACACGCTCAGGCCCAGCCGGTCGCGGCGAGTGCGGCCCTGCTCCTCCAGGAGTTTGAACCTGCCCAGCCCGCGCGCGCTCACCACGTCGCCCGGCTCCAGCTGCCGGTCGATGGAGTCGCACTCCAGGAAGCTCACGCGCACCCGGCCCGAGCGCACGGTCTGCTGCGCCTCGGCGCGTGAGAGCCCGAACACGGCCGCCAGCACCGCGTCCAGCCGCGGCGAGGACACCGTGACCCGGCGCGTCTCGCCCCGGGGCGGCGGTATCTGGCCCACGTCGTCAAGCCGCGTCACCCTGAGCGCCGCTCGTCCGGCGCTCGTCCAGTCGTTCATCAGGAAGCTCTCCATGCGCTCCAGCGTGAACAGCAGCGCGCGGGCGTTGTCGGCGTCTATTATAATATCGCCGAAGCACTCGCGCTCCACTCCCAGCGCCATGAGCGAGCCCAGTATGTCCCTGTGCTGGCAGGAGCAGAAGCGCGCGTCCCAGGCCGCGGAAAGCACTATCACCGGCCAG
>JBJEUC010000629.1:0-1608 GCA_051883635.1 Candidatus Fimadaptatus sp. | reverse complement strand
CGGAGGCAGCCACAAGGCTGCTGCCGCAGCCCAAAGCGGCGCAAGGATGCGCCGCGAAAACCGCAAGGCAACAAAAGAACGCAAATCATCATAATAAAAAACCACCCCGCCCCGGAAGACCGCAAAGCATCTTCCGGAGCGGGGTCGTATGATTCATGTTCAGTTGCCTATCGACCGCAGATAGTCGCGGCTCATCTTAGCGGCCTCGAGCGGAGGACGGGTGGGGGACTGGTCCTGCTCGACGATGACCCACTCGGCGCCCGCATCCTTGCTGGCGGCCAGTATCTCGGGGAAGTTCTGCACGCCGTAGCCCACCGGACGGAACTCGAAGGTGGAGCGCTTGGCGTCGCCGGTGTCGGAGCCGTCGGCCTTGATGAGGGCGTAGGGCGTCTCGCCCGCCTTGAGCGCGCCCTCGATGTGGAAGTCCTTCAGGTGCACTATCGGCGCGCGGCCCGCGTACTTGCGGATGTAGGCGGCGGGATCCTCGCCCGCGAACTTCACCCAGCAGGTGTCCAGCTCGGTCTTGAGGTAGTCCTCGGGCACGGCCTTGTAGAGCATGTCCAGCGCGTACTCGCCGTCTATCTTGACGAACTCGAAGTCGTGGTTGTGATAGAGCAGCTGTATGCCCTGGCTGTGCAGGTACTTGCCTATCCGGAGTATGTCGTCTATGGTCTTTTGCCAGCCCTCGGTGCCGGGACGGTCGCCCTCCTCCAGATAGGGCACGGCGATGTACTTGCAGCCCAGGGTCTTGTGATACTCGCAGGTGGCCTCAAGGTCGTTCCGCAGGGTCACAAACGGCACGTGGCTGGACACGGCCTTGAGCCCCAGCGCATCCAGCTGCGCGCGTATCTCCTCCGCGCCGTAGCCGTAAAAGCCCGCAAACTCCACTCCGTCATAGCCCATGTCGGCTATCTTCTTGAGCGTGCCCATCATATCGGCGGCGGCATCGTCGCGCACCGAATATACCTGTATCGCTACCGGAAACATTGCAATTACCTCCTTGGCATTTCGATATGCATATTATATCGCGTTTTTTGGCAGGTGACAAGGCCTTGTTTTAGCGCGGACACGGCGTTATAATGCTGTAAAGGGGGGATGACGTATGTACTGGGCGCTTGCGCCGTATGTCGCCATTGCGGCGCTGTACCTCGCGTGCATGGGGCGGGAGAGCGGCCTTTTGCGCGCGCTCAAGCCGCTGCTGATGCCGTCGCTGCTGGCGGGCTACCTCATGCTGGGCGATGCGCAGCCGCTCATCGCGCTGGGGCTGGCGCTGGGCTTTGCGGGCGACGTCGCGCTGATGCTGCCGCGCAGGCGGGGCCTCATCGCGGGCATGGGCGCGTTCATGCTGGGCCATCTGATGTACACGGCGTGGTTCTGCGGGCAGCTGGGCGGCGCGCCCTCGCCGTGGACGCTGGCCTATGCGCTGGCGGCGGCCGGCGTGGGCGTGGGGCTGTACCGGCACCTGCGCGCCGCGCTGGGCGGCATGAAGCTGCCCGTGCTGCTCTATGAGGCGGTGATACTGTTCATGAGCGTCTGCGCGTTTGCGCTGCTGCTCGCGCGGCCGGGCGCGCCCGCCGCGCTGATGTGGCTGGGCAGCGTGAGCTTTGT
>JBJEUC010000628.1:0-1608 GCA_051883635.1 Candidatus Fimadaptatus sp. | reverse complement strand
CAGCTCCTTGCAGACCACCACTATCAGCACCCACGCGGGTATGAACGCCTTTACCACCAGCATCACGAGCATGGCTATCACCATGAGCTTGTCCGCCAGCGGGTCCATGAGCTTGCCGAAGTCGGTTATCTTATCGTACTTGCGGGCGATGTAGCCGTCCAGCACGTCGGTCAGGCTGGCCAGCGCGTACACCAGCACCGCCCAGTGCGCGCCAAAGTTGTTGAACACGTAAACCATAACGGGTATCATTATCATTCTGAGTACGGTCAATGCGTTGGGTATATTCATCGGGCACACTCCCTGGCCGCGCGGCGGCCGCTGTTATTTTGCTTCAAACAGTAGCATAGTATCGCGCAGCCGGTTTGTCAAGCGCAAATCCGCGCAATGCGACACACTGCGCGCTTTGCTCAAAGGCCATGGGGCCGTGTAAGCACCCGCGCGCCGGCGGCGAGCGGCGAAAACGTCTCGCGCGACCAGCGCTCAAGCATCTCTCCAAACCACTCCTCGCGCGCAAACCTTGCGTGCTGCGCCGCGATGAAGAGCATTATCTGCAGCGCGAAGCAGGCCTCCAGCCGCCCCCAGTCCACCTCGCCGCCCTCCAGGGCGTAGCACGCCAGTATGCCCGCGCGCGCCTCGTCGCCGGGTATCTGCCCAAACAGCGCCACCAGGTCCATCTCGCGCACGCACAGCCCGCTGAGCGAGAAGTCTATCGGGGCCACATTGCCATCCGGGCGCAGCAGCAGGTTGCCGGGCGACAGGTCGGCATGCACCGTCTGCCACGCCGTGCGGGGCGCCGCGCCCAGCCGCGCGCCTATCTCGCCAAGGGCCGCCCGCAGTGCGGCGTGCGCCTGCGCGCCTATGTCGCCCGCCTCCGCCGCCGCGTCCAGCTCGCGGCCGATGCGCTCAAGCGCATCCGGGCCGTATGAATTGAGCGCCGGCTGTCCGCGCAGGGCCGCGTGCAGCCGCGCCGTCATGCCGCCAATGCGCTCGCCCAGCGCGCGGTCGATGGCTCCGCCCTCCGGCGTCTCGCCCTCCAGCCACTCAAGCAGCAGCGCGGGCGCGCCGTCCACCTCGGCGCACAGCGCGCCGCACGGCGTGCGCACCGGCCTTTGCACGTCCATTCCGGCCGCACGCAGCCCCTCCAGCAGGCGCGCCTCGCCCTCCACGGCCGCGCGCGCATCCTTCACCCTGCGCACAAGGCCCGCGTCGAAGTCGGCCACGGCGCGCCGCACGCGCAGCACATAGCGCGCTCCGCCCGCGCTCACGCGCCAGGTCTCGTTTTCGTTGCGGCGCATCAGCTCGCACCGCTCCGCCTTCAGTCCGTATTCGCGCTCCAGCGCGGCGCGCAGCTCCGCTTCGTCATACATGCGCCCATCCCTCCCCCAAGTCCGGTATGCGCTTCATTATACGCGCGGAGCAGCCCGCTGTAAAGCGCCCCCGCCCCGCGCGCGACAGCTGCGCCGTAAAATTTCACGCAGTGCTCAATTTATTTAATGTTTTTCGCGCTATTATACACAGTTGCACAAATTTTGACAACCACTTAAAAATAGGAGTCGCAGACGGTTGACATTTGGGTTTTGAGATGCTAAAATCAGAACCATAAATCAC
>JBJEUC010000627.1:0-6541 GCA_051883635.1 Candidatus Fimadaptatus sp. | reverse complement strand
ACAGCTTCCCTCCAGACACAGCAAAGCGCGGGACCTCCCATGCAAGGAAGTCCCGCGCGGAAAATGCGCCGTGCGTCAGCTCAATATGCGGCGGCCCCAGGAGAACACGCGGTTGTAGTAACCGGAATCCAGGTTGGATATCATCACGCATCCGCCGCCCGAGCTGGCATGTATGAAGTTGCCGTCTGATATGTATATGCCCACGTGGTCGCTCAGGTCGTTGTCCGAAATGGTGTTGAAGCACACTATGTCGCCCATCTTCAGTTCACTGCGCGTGAGCTTTTCGTAGTTGTCGTTGTAGCCCTGCTGCAGCGCGCTGCGCAGCAGCGAGTAGCCGTACTTCTTGAACACGAACTGCGTAAAGCCCGAGCAGTCGAAGGTGTTGGGGCCCGAGGTACCGTACACGTAGGAGCAGCCCAGGTACTGCTTGGCGGTGGCGATTATCTTCTCCGCCGTGCTGGAGTTGTCGGTATCGACCGAGGTGCTGCCGTCGTACTTGGGAGCGTTCGAGGCGTACAGCGCCTTCTGCGTCGATTCGCCGGCCACGCCGTCCACGGTCAGGCCCACCTGCTTCTGGAACAGCTTGACCGCGGCCTTGGTGCCCGAGCCAAACGTGCCGTCCGCGCTACCGGTCAGGTAGCCCAGCTCTATCAGGCGCTTCTGCAGCGTCTTGACCGCCTCGCCGGTGGAGCCCACCTGCAGGGTCGTGCTGTCGGCCGAATCGGCCGCGGGCGCGTCGTCCGCATACAGTGCCGCCTGCGTCGCGGGGCCGGCCACGCCGTCCGCATCCAGACCGGCCGCCTGCTGGAAGGCCATCACGGCGGTCTTGGTGCTGCTGCCGAAGGAGCCGTCCGCGCTGCCGGTCATGTACTTGAGCTCTATCAGGCGCTTCTGTAGCGCCTTGACCGCCTCGCCGCTGTCGCCCTGCTTGAGCGTTACGCCGCCCTTTTCGGGCGCATCGGAGGCCTCAAGGGTCTGCTGCGTCTCTATGTCGGCCACGCCGGTCGCCTTGAGCCCGGCTATAGTCTGGAACTCGATGAGCGCCGCTTTGGTGCCCGCGCCGAACTTGCCGTCGGCCGTGCCGGTCAGGTAGCCCAGCTCTATCAGGCGCTTCTGCAGGCTCTTGACCGCGTCGCCGCTGTCGCCCTGGCGCAGTATCGCGCCCGCCTTTTCGGGAGCGTCGGCGGCGTTCAGCCGGGCAAGGGTGGTCGCGCCCACCACGCCGTCGGCGGTGAGGCCCACGGCCTTCTGGAACTCCTTGACCGCGCTCTCGGTGGTGTCGCCGAATATGCCGTCGGCGGTATCGGTAAGATAGCCCAGCTCGCGCAGCCGCTTCTGCAGCGTCACCACCGCGTCGCCGCGGTCGCCGCGCTTGAGCGTGCCGTCGGGCTTACGGGGCGCGCTGGCCGAGAACAGCGCCGTTATGGTCGCCGCGCCCGCCACGCCGTCGGCAGATATGCCCGCCGCCGTCTGGAACTCCTTGACCGCCGCCTTGGTGCCCGCGCCGAACGTACCGTCGGCCGTGCCGGTCAGGTAGCCCAGCTCTATCAGGCGCTTTTGCAGGGCCTTGACGGAGTCGCCCTTGTCGCCCTGCTTGAGCGTGGTGGTATCCACGCGCGCGGGAGCGTCGGTGGCAAACAGCGCGTTTACCGTGGCCGTACCGGCCACGCCGTCGGCGGTAAGGCCCGCCATCTTCTGGAACTCTATCACTGCGGCCTTGGTGGCCTCGCCGAACGTGCCGGTGGCCGAGGTGGTAAGGTAGCCCAGCTCTATCAGGCGCTTCTGCAGCTCGGTCACTGCGGCGCCCTTGTCGCCCACCTTGAGCGTGCCGGTTATGGCGCTGCTGCCCGCGCCCTTTGCCGGGGCGTCGGTCGCAAACAGCGCAGCCTGCGTGGTCTGGCCCGCCACGCCGTCGGCGGTAAGGCCCACGGCCTTCTGGAACTCTATCACCGCGGACTTGGTGGCGGTGCCGAAGTTGCCGGTCGCGTTGGCGGTCATGTAGCCCAGCTCGCGCAACCGGTTCTGCAGCGCGGTCACGCCCGCGCCCGAATCGCCATAGGACAGGGTGGCATAGGTCGGCGTTTCGCTGCCGCCCGATGCGGATACCGCAAACAGCTTGTTGAGCGTGCCCGAGCCCACCACGCCGTCGGCCGTGAGCCCGACTGCCTTCTGGAAGGCCGTCACGGCGCTCTTGGTGGCCGCGCCGAACGTGCCGTCAGCCGTGCCGGTCAGGTACTTCAGCTCTATCAGGCGGCGCTGTATCTCCTTGACCTCGTCGCCCTTGTCGCCGGACTTGAAGCTCGTGCCCGTTATCACGCTCTTGTCCAGGTAATCGCCCAGCACATAGCCCTTGCCCTGGCTGGTCTCTATGCAGTACCAGTCGCCGCTGAAGGAGCGGAGCATCACGCGCTCGCCCTTCTTGAGCTTGTAGAGCAGCGTGGCCGAGGTCGAGCCGGTCTTGCGCACGTTGAGCGAAGTCGCGTTTACCACGGCGCTGCCCCACACGGTCGTTGTGGCCTCCTGCGCGTCTAGCTCTATCTCCTCCACATAGGCGCTCATCACATAGCCCTGCGTGCCGCCTATGCTGACATGGAGGAACTCGCCCTGCTCACCCAGTATCGTCACGCGGGTGTCCAGTCTGAGCGCGCCCAGTATGCGCGCGGCCGCGTCGGGCGCGTCGCGCAGGCAGAGCATGTCCGCCTTGACAAGGCCCATGCGCCCGTCGGCGTCGCCGTGCGCCGCGTCGTACTCCTGCTCTATCAGGTCGCCCTCGTCGGGGCCGTCGTTGCCGTCATCGGCTGGCTCCTCGGTGGGTTCCCCGGTCGGCTCGTCCGTGGGCTCCTCGGTCGGTTCCCCGGTCGGCTCAGCCGAAGGTTCCTCAGCGGGTGCTTCGGTCGGCTCGTCCACAGGCTCCTCGGTCGGTTCCCCGGTCAGCACCTCAGAGGATTCCTCCACCGGCTCCCCGGTCGGTTCTTCGGTGGGCTTCTCCGTCGGCTGCTCAGTGGGAGTCTCGGTCGGCTGCTCTGCGGGCTTTGCTTCGGCTGCGCCCAGCACCGCGTCCGCGTCCAGCTCAAGCTCCTCCATGAGCGCGTAGCCCTCGGTATCGCTCGCCTCTATGCGTATGCGGCACCATACGTCGTCCACCTCCAGCAGGGTGTACTCATCGCCGCGCTCCAGCGTGAGCAGCACTTCGCTGCGCTCGTCGTCGCTGGCATATACCTGCGCGCCTTTGGTCTTTACCTGCTGGCCCTCGCCGCCCTTGACCGCCGTATAGCCCACGCCGCCTATGCTCATTACAACAGCCACGAGCAGCGCCAGGCCCCGGCGTATCCTGCTGCGTTTAAGTTCCTTTGCCATTACTTACCTCCAGGTTGGTTGTGGTTACGCCTGTCGGCTTTCCTCCCATCCATTGTATTACAAAAGTATTTCAGATTCAACCCCATTTTAGGCAAAATCGATGGTCAAATCCGAAATTGCCCTCAAAAAACATTCATTTGACACATTTGTGTCGCGGCCGTGCCGCAATGCAGCCCGTCCCCGCTCCCCCAAGACCCCGGCGCTCTGCCCCGGCGCGGACGAAAAGCGCGCCGCGCCCCGCCGCCGACACGTTTTTGTCACGCATGGATGGTACACTGACCTGCATAGGCAACAAGGAGGTGCATACACAATGAACAGGAGATTTGCGGCGCTGATAGCGGCAGGGCTGCTCGCGGCGGCCCTCCCCTCTGCGGCCGGGCTCAGCGCCGGGGCCGACGCGGCCGTCGGGCAGGCGTTGACCGGCCCCGGCGCGGAAACGCTCGCCTGCGCGCTGACGGCCGCCCAGGAGGACTGGCCGACCGTCGACGGCGCGCGCTGCGCGTACGTATCGGGCGATGTCTTCCTTTATATTGACGCGCAGGGCGCGCTGATACGGCGCACTCCCGAGGGCGAGGTCGCGCTCGCCGAGGGCGTGAGCATGCTGACCCACGTGACGGAGGACAGCGCGTTCGTGCTGACCAGCGCCGGGAGCCCCGCTGACGCGCCCTCCGGCGAGGGCGACGGCTGGGACGACACCGGCAGCCGCTATGACAGCGCGCCCGGCACCGGACGCGAGCTGAGCGGCGCGCACGACTGGGCACGGCTGAGCCTGAGCGGCGGCAAGCCCGAGCCGCTCATGCAGGGCGTGGCCAGCGTGCCCATAGTCACGGGGGGCCGCGCCTACGCGCTGGACGCTTCGAGCGGCGGCGTGCTGTGCGGCGACCTGAGCGGCGGCATGCAGCTCATATACGCTCCCGGGGGCGAGGGGCTGGAGCTGCGGCTGCGCCCCGCGCCCGGCGGGGTCATCTGCGCGCTGTACGACGAGGGCCTGCTGCGCGGCTGCTGCCTTATGGATGCGCAGGGCGCACAGGCCGCGCCGCTCTGGACGGCGGGTGCGGAGTTCCACGACGGCTTTGCCCTGTCGTTCAGCGACGGCGGGGACGGCAGCGGGCGCAAGGGCCTGTACCTGATAACCGCCGGGGGCGAACGCCTGCTGGACGAGCACGCCGGCCCGGACACGCTCTGCGTGGGCGGGCGCGCGTACTTCTGGCACGCCGACCCGGAGCAGGCCTACGGCTTCCGCGACCTGATGGCGCTGGAGCCGCTCTCGGGCGGCGAGCCTGAGCCGGTGGCGGGCGGCGAACAGCTGCGCGCGCAGCTGTTCGCATTCGAGGGCGCGATATACCTCTCAAATTACGACAGCGAGCTGTACCTGCTGAGCGAGGGCGGCGAGCCCGAGTACGTCATGGACCTGAGCGTGGACGCCGACTTCGACAGCGACCTGATGCCACAGCTCACGCTGTACCGCACCGACGCCGGGCTGGGCGCGCTGCTCTATCTGGACGATGGCGACGGGCCGCGCTTCCTGGGCGAAGCGACGGAGGGCTGAGCGCCGCTGCGCCGCAGGCCGTTTTGCAGGAAAAGCTGCATTTTCGTCAAGGAGGCGGCGCTCCGCCGGTGTGCGGAGCGCCGCCTCTCATTGTATGCTGTTATGCATGTTTATGCGCCGCCCGCGCTATGCGCTCGGCCTGGGCCGTGTCGCAGAACACCGTCATCCGCGTATTGCGGCCCGCCAGCGCCAGGCCGTAGCGCCTGCGCCGCACGCGCTCTATGGCGGCAAGGCGCAGCTCCCATGAGCGCCTGCGCCCGCGCCGCGTGCGCTCCTCCAGCCTCAGCACGTCTGCGTCCAGCTCATACGTGAGCGTGAGCGGCCCGCGCAGCGCAAGCGCCGCACCGCCGATGAGCAGTATCAGCGTCCAGCCCGCGCCCAGCAGCAGCGCGCTCAGCTTGAGCGAGAACCACAGGCCCGCGCGCGTCGTCTCGCCCAGGCTGAACAGCACAAGCACCGCCAGCACCAGCGCGCACGCGCCCGCCGTGCCGATGAACAGCGGCAGCATCGCGCGCAGCTGCCGCGCGGGCGACGCCTGCACCTGCCAGCGGCATTTGCCTTCGGTCATAATGTCAGCCCTCCTTTGCCCGTCTCTCCATAAAGTATAGCGCGCGTTGGGCGCTCTGTCAAAGCCAGGGCGCGCTTGATTGTGCGGCTAAAGCGTGTTATAATCAGCCTTACAAGCACATTGGAGGCGGTAAAATGGACGATTGCGTATTTTCGGCGGCCCAGGGCGACTTCCGCGAGCTGGGCGGCGGCGTGCGGCGGCGCGTGCGCTCGTACAACGGCGCCATCATGGGCGTCGAGGTCGACTTCGACGAGGGCGGCGTCGGCGCGCCGCACACCCATCCCCATACACAGCTCACCTATTGCCTGAGCGGCGAGTTCGAGTTCACGTCCGGCGGGCAGCAGCACATACTGCGCGCGGGCGACACCCTGCTCTTCCCCGCCGGCACGGAGCACGGCTGCGTCGCGCTCAAGGCCGGCCGGCTGTTCGACGTATTCACCCCGGCGCGCCAGGACTTCCTGGGCTGACGCAATCACATGGGCAGGCCTCCGCACGCAGCATGTCGTGCAGGGGCCTGTTTGCGCGCCGCCGCAGGCCGCCCTCACGGTTCATAGGCCAGCATATTGCCCAGCACCCTGCCAAAGCCCAGCGCGCGGTACATGTCCACGTCGCAGTCCGCGCAGCCCACCGTAAGCGAGCTGACGCCGCTGCGCTCGAACGCAAAGCGCACCAGCCGCCCTGCGATTCCCCGATGGCGGTACTCCGGCGCTATATAGAAGTCCTCGAACACACCGCCCGTGCCGTAGTCGAACGTGGAATACGTGCGCGCCACCGAGCAGCACGCTATCAGCCTGCTCTCCGCGCAGCAGCCGTAAAAGCATATCCTCCGCTCGTCCAGCGCCGCGCGCAGGCTCTCCATGTCCGCGTCCGTGGGCAGCGGCTCGCCAATCGCCCGCTTGTATGCGGTCTGCAATGCCCTCAGTTCGCATATCCTGTCCGCGCCTATCTCGACGCACTCCCAGTCCACATCCATTCCTCCCCGCAACGCGCTTCTTTGCCTCGATTATGTCATGCGCAGTCGAACGCACCGGCATGGCCTCTCCCGGCGGCAGATTGCATCTGGGCCA
>JBJEUC010000626.1:0-6561 GCA_051883635.1 Candidatus Fimadaptatus sp. | reverse complement strand
AGCGGGCTTTGGCCCTCTCGGGTTCTCCCGGAGTGTTGACAGTCTGACATGGCTGAATGGTGTATGAATATACGCTGTCCGGCCCGGCCTGTCAAGAGGACGGATGGCAAGCTGACGTGCAGGGAGCAGGCTCCCCTGCCGCCGATATCGCTCCCATGAGTTGCCGCCACAAGTCGCGGCGCATCCGGCATTCACGCCGCCGGACGCGGATGGGACTCGAATGAGAATTTATTCAGACGAACGCTTCCGGGGCTTCTTGGGCAATATGACCGGGCCAGGCGACGCATGAATATACGTTGCCCGGCCCGGTCTGTCAAACAGGCGGGTGGCGGGGGAGCATCTCCCCCACCACTACGTTTCGCACGAGTGACGATGTCACTTGGGCGAATTTTGAACTCTCACTTATCGGGCGGCAAGCCGCCCTCCAGGCCATTCGCTCCCGCAATGAAGCAATTTCTTTTCCGGGGCAAGCTCCCCGACCTACGAAATTGCCGCGAATCCGGCGTACACGCCGCCGGATTCGATTGAAGCCCGAGAGGGCTTTGGCCATCCCGGGCTCTCTCGGAGTTTGGACGGTCTGATTGGGCCGGGCGGCGCAAGGAAGGTGCGCTGCCCGGCCCGGTCTGTCAAAAGGACAGATGACAGGTTGGCGTGCATGGGCGCAGGCTCCCCTGCCGCGGCCTCCGCTTCCTGAACTCCCGTCACAAAACGCTGCTACCACTGTGCTCAAGGTGCTGGTCAAGTAGGCCGAAATCAGCATGGCGATACGATGACGGGCCAGACAATGCATAAATATGCACAGCCTGGCCCGGCTTATCAAAGACGGATAATGTGCTGATATGCAGGAAGACGGCCTTTACTATTGCAAAATCGCGGCGCGACCAGCCTTCACCCTCCGCCCGCCTGCATCTGGTGAACGCTCCCACCGCAGCTGTGCGCAAGGCATCAAACGCCCCGCACAATGCCGCCTACCCCGAACTCACTCGGCGGCTGTCGGGAACACCGCGCAGACGTCGCGCTGCCAGTCGTGCAGCAGCTCACGGAGCCGCTCCGCCACGTCGGGGCGTTCGCGGCTCAGGTCGCGCTTTTCGCCGATGTCGTTGCGCAGGTCGTACAGCTCGACGCTGCCCGTCTCGAAGAACTCTATCAGCTTCCAGTCGCCCAGCCGCACCGACGCGCCCGGGGTGCCGCCCTGATTGCCGTAGTGCGGATAGTGCCAGAATATGGGCCGCTCCGCTATCGAGCCGCCCGTGAGCAGCGGCAGCAGGCTCACGCCGTCCAGGTGCTGCCCGGGGCGCAGGGGCAGGCCGGCCGCCTCCAGCAGCGTGGGGTAGAAGTCGGTGGTGGTCACGGGCACGTCGCAGCGCGAGCCGGGCGCTATGCGGCCGGGCCAGCTGGCCGCGAGCGCTACGCGCGTGCCGCCCTCGTACATCCAGCCCTTGCCCTCGCTGGCCGGGGCGTTGCAGGTGGGGCTGCCCTCGGCGGTGGCCAGCCCGCCGTTGTCCGAGGTGAATATGATGAGCGTGTCGTCCAGACGGCCCGCGTCGCGCAGCGCATTTATCAGCCGCCCGATGTTCATGTCCAGGTTGTATATCATCGCCGCGTAGGCGGGGTCGGACTGTATCACGCGGCGCATTACGTGGCCCTCGTGCGTGGGGAGCTTTTCGCCCTTCACCAGCGCCTGCTGCCGGTCCAGCCCCATGCGCCGGGCCTTTTCCTCAAATCGCGCTATGTCGGCGGGCTTGGCCTGTATGGGCGTATGCACGGCGTAGTGGCACAGGCTCAGGAAGAACGGGCGCTCGTCGCAGCTCCTTATAAGGCCTATGGCCTCGTCGGTTATGCGGTCGGTCAGGTACTCGCCTTCAGGGCCGTCGGGCAGCGTCTCTATGCCGTAGGGCACGAAGTAGCCCTGATGCGGATGGCCCCAGTCGCAGCCGCCTATGTTTACGTCAAAGCCCACCCGGTCGGGGTAGAACTCGCGCCCGCCCAGGTGCCACTTGCCCACGTGCCAGGTGTGATAGCCGCCCTCGCGCAGGGCCTGCGGCAGCGTCACGTTGCCCCGGGGCAGGTGGTGTATGTAGGGCGCTTCCACCAGGCGCGCGCGCTGCGGATGGAAGCTGTAGGTCGTGTCTATCCAGTCGGTCAGACCCAGCCGCGCGGGATACCGCCCGGTGAGGTAGCTGCCGCGCGAGGGCGAGCATACCGGGCAGGATGCGTAGGCCTGGCTAAACAATATGCCGGACGCGGCCAGCGAGTCGATGTTGGGCGTTTCGTAGAATCCGGAGCCCATGCAGCTCAGATCCATCCATCCCATGTCGTCCATCAGTATGAACACTATGTCGGGCTGTTTCATTATGCGCAACCTCCAGGCCGCCAGGCGGCGTTTTTTGCGAATGAACCTGCCATAATACTATCACTTTGCCGCCGTCCTGACAAGTGCGCCGGGCGCGGAGCCGCTTTGCGTTCGCCTGTTGAAAACTTGCCGCCCATGTGCTAAAATGCCAGAGGATGGCCATGCCGCCCGCGCGGCGCAGGAAAGCTGTCGCCCGCCGGAGTGACGGCATACTCATTGGGGGGAAGCGAATGAACCTTTTCAGGAGGATAAAGTACAACGCGCCGTTTACGATAACGTTTGCGCTGATATCGCTGGTGGCGCTGCTGGTCGACCAGCGTACCGGCGGCTCGGCGAACCGGCTGCTGTTCGGCGTGTACCGCTCCAGCCTTACGGACCCGCTCACGTATGTGCGTGCGTTCACGCATGTGCTGGGCCACTCGTCGTTTGCGCACTATTCGGGCAACATAATGCTCATGCTGGTGCTGGGCCCCACGCTGGAGGAGCGCTACGGCAGCGCTACCATATTCAAGCTGAGCGCGGTCACGGCGCTGGTGGCGGGGCTGGCGCACTGCCTGCTGTACTCCAATACCATGCTGCTGGGGGCCAGCGGCATAGTGTTCATGATGATACTGCTCAGCTCGGTGGGCGGGGCCAGGAACGGCACCATACCGCTCACGCTGATACTGGTGGCCGCGCTGTACATAGGCGGCGAGGTCATGGACGGACTGTTTTCCGCCGACAATGTGTCCCAGCTCAGCCACATAATAGGCGGCGTGTGCGGCGCGGTGTTCGGCATGGCGAGATCGGGACGCGGCTCAGACCGCAAATGACGGAGGTGTTTTTTGATGGATGAAAGACTTTTCAGGCTGCTCAGCAACGCGGACGGCACTCCGATAACCGACGCGGAGGGCTGGTTCAGGCGCGCGGACGAGTACGCCGCGCTTATCGAGAGGTGCATGCTGGGCACGGCGCCGGTGGATCACGCCGTGAGGGGCGATGTGATATCGCGCCGCCCGGCGCTGGAGGGCCGCGCGCTGTACGAGATAGTCGAGATACACTACGGCCCGCACCTGAGGTACAGCTTCCTTGCGCACATACTGCGGCCCGCGCGGCCGGGGCGCTTCCCGGCGATAACCTTCAATATGTTCACCACCAGCTACGGCTGCCCGATAGCTGAGGACGCGATAGAGCGGGGCTACGTGATAGCCATGTTCGACAAGGAGCAGCTCGCCCACGACGAGCGCACCCACCGCACCGATGCGTATGACGCCTATCCGGGCTGCAACTGGGGCGCGGTGCGCGTATGGGCCTGGGGCCATTCCAAGCTGATAGACTACCTGGAGGGCCAGGACTACGTGGACACCGACCGCTTCGTGGCCACCGGCCATTCGCGCGGCGGCAAGGCGGCGCTGGCGGCGGGCGCATACGACACGCGCATTGCCGTGACCGCGCCCATCAATTCGGGCTGCTGCGGCGCGGGCTGCTTCCGCGTGCTGGGCGACCGCGAGGGCGAAAACGGCGATCCGCGCCGGGAGGAGTCACTGGGCCGCATAGCCGCCGTGCTCTCGCACTGGTGGTGCAAGGGCTTTGAGCGCTACGGCAATACCGAGCCGCCCTACGCGCCCGGCCCCGAGCATACGCTGCCCTTCGATCTGCACGCGTTCAAGGCGCTGGTAGCGCCGCGCGCGCTGTTCAGCGTGGAGGGCCTGGACGACGCCTGGTCCAATCCCTATGGCACCTACCTCACCTGGCAGGCGGCGCAGCCCGTGTTCGACCTGCTGGGCGCGGGCGAGAACAACTGCGTAATGTACCGCCAGGGCGGCCATGCCTTTGGCGCGGAGGACTGGGGGTACCTTCTGGACTTCTGCGACTGGCGCTTCTTCGGCAAGGGCGAGCCTTACTGGAACAACGGCGCGCGCTGCTTCGGATAAGAGATTTTGCGCGCGGGCCGATATCGGCGCGGGAGCATATTGCACATTTTGCCGCGCAGGGGTATAATAAATTTACAGGACTTTACGATAGCATTTAGATAAATTCTGACGCGAGGAGACGATTTCTTATGAAGAAGTTCATGGGCGAAAACTTCCTGCTCACCACCGAGTGCGCCAAGAAGCTCTTTCACGATTATGCCGAGACCATGCCGATACTGGACTACCACTGCCACATCAATCCCGAGCAGATAGCCACCGACTACCGCTTCAGCACCATTACCGAGGCGTGGCTGGGCGGCGACCACTACAAGTGGCGGCTGATGCGCAACGCGGGCGTTGACGAGCGCTACATAACCGGCGATGCCAGCGACTGGGAGAAGTTCGAGGCCTATGCCAGGGTGCTGCCGCGCGCGGTGGGTAACCCGCTCTACCATTGGACGCACCTGGAGCTCAAGCGCTACTTCGGCTGCGACCTGCTCATCAACGAGGAGAACGCGCGCACGATATACGACTGGTGCAACGCGCGCCTCAGGGAGCCCGACATGAGCGTGCGCGGCATAATAAAGAAGAGCAACGTAACGCTCATATGTACCACCGACGACCCGACCGACGACCTGCACTGGCACGAGGTCATCGCCGCCGACCCGACCTGCGAGGTCAAGGTGCTGCCCGCCTGGCGTCCCGACAAGGCCGTTAACATAAACAAGCCGGGCTTTGCCGCCTATGTGCGCAAGCTGGGCGAGGTGAGCGGCTATGCGGTGGACGACATGGCCGGGCTGTACGCGGCGCTGCGCAGCAGGCTGGACTTCTTCGGCAGGATGGGCTGCGTCGCCAGCGATCACGGCCTGGACAGCGTGCCCTTTGCGCCCGCCAGCGCCGAGGAAGTGGACGCGATATACAAAAAGGCCCTGGCCGGCGGCGATGTGACCGCCTGCGAGACCGCCCGCTTCCAGACCGCGATGCTCCTGTTCTTCGGCCGCGAGTACGCCGCGCGCGGCTGGGCCATGCAGATACATTACAGCGCGCTGCGCAACCCCAATTCTACCATGTTTGAAAAGCTCGGCCCGGATACCGGCTTTGACAGCATGGGCCAGACCCAGTGCCTGGACAGCCTGGCCAGGCTCATGGATGCGCTCAACGTGGAGGGCAAGCTGCCGCGCATGGTGCTCTATTCGCTCAACGCAAACGACAACGAGATACTGGACGTAATCGCGGGCGCCTTCCAGGACGCCAGCTGCGCCGGCAAGATACAGCACGGCTCGGCCTGGTGGTTCAACGATACCAAGACCGGCATGGAGGCGCAGCTCACCTCGCTGGCCAACGTGGGCGTGCTGGGCAACTTCATAGGCATGCTTACCGATTCCCGCTCCTTCCTCAGCTATACCCGCCACGAGTACTTCCGCCGCATACTGTGCAACCTGATAGGCGGCTGGATGGAGAACGGCGAGTATCCGCAGGACTTCGAGACCGCGGGCCGTATAGTTCAGGACATAAGCTACAACAACGCCGTGCGCTTCTTCGGGTTTAAGATTTAATACGGCTTTTGACGACAAAACGCCAACACCCGGGAGTATAATGCGAGCGTACAACACCTTGTAAGGAGAAATACGCATGAAAAGGCTGCTGGCTATATTGATGGCGCTGCTGCTCGTTATGGCGCCGTGCGCGCAGGCGGCGCACTATGGGTGGGCGTTTGTGATATACGATCTGGCGATGGCTATCGAGATCGACGACTCGTTCGTGCGCACGGATGACGAGACCCTCGCGGGCACGAACAGCTTCGAGCGCTCCGGCAACGTAAAGCCCGACCTGATACTGGAGGTGTACGACCCGGATTCGCGCTCCCAGCTGTTTGTGTACTGCGCCGCCGCTTCGCCATATGAAAACCTGGACGAGCTCACCCGGGCCTATGCCGAGGATCTGGGCGCGATAGACGGTCAGCCCGATGAGAACGGCACCGTGTGGCGGATACTGGCAGAGCAGGAGTTCATGGGCAGGCCCTGCGAGCGGATACTTTCCTCGTTCCAGAACGTGAACGCCGAATACATACTGATGCTCAGCGAGGACCACAGCGCGTACATAATAACGCTTATCACCTTCGACGGCCAGCCCCCGGAGTCCGGGCTGGAGGGCATAACTTTTGGCGAATACGCGTCGGCGGTCCCGGACTCCGCCCCGGACGAGCCGCAGCCCACAAGCGTAGCCCAGGGCGTGATAGGCGCGATAACAGGAGGATAAACATGTGGCGGGGGAGCAAGCTCCCCCGCCACTGCGTTTCGCCCAAGTGACTGCGTC
>JBJEUC010000625.1:0-1620 GCA_051883635.1 Candidatus Fimadaptatus sp. | reverse complement strand
CCGGGGCGGAGGCGCGGTATGCGCCCCCGTCCGCCCGGCGCAGCACTCTGCCGCTGCGCGCGCCCGAAAGCACCGCCTGCGCCGCGCGCTCCAGCTCCTCCCCGGCGCAGGCCATGCCCGCGCGCGCCTCCTCACGTGCGCCCTCCAGCGCCCGCCCAAGCGCCTGCCCAACCTCCGCGCCCAGTGTCATACGCTTCTCCTTTCGCAAAGCGCCACCGTGTACAGCCCCAGCATCCCCGGGTCGCGCACCGACTGCACGATGTAGCTCTCCTCTGCGCGCCCAAGCGCCTGCCCAACCTCCGCGCCCAGCGTCATACGCCTCTCCTTTCGCACAGCGCCACCGTGTACAGCCCCAGCATCCCCGGGTCGCGCACCGACTGCACAATGTAGCTCTCCCCCGCGCGCACCAGCACGTCGCCCGGCCTGAGCTCCGCGCGGCCGCGCGCTATCAGCCGGTGCGTCGCCGGATGCTCCATGCCACGCGCCCGCACGGCCTCGCGCGGCCTTATCTCGGCCACGGCTGCGCGCAGCACGCCGCGCGCCTGCTCCCGGGTGCGGCGCACATGTCCTTCCCCGTCCAGCGCCGCCCCGCGCGGGTACACCGTGAACTCGACCTGCTCCTGCCCCGCCGCAAACTTAAGCATCACGAAACGCGCTGCCCGGCGCGCGGGTTGTCGTGCAGGCCCCGGGTTATCGCCGCGCGGTGAGGCGCGCCGGGCGAAGCGGGCGCGCTCAGGCCGCAGAACAGCTCTTCCTTGCAGCGAAGCATTATCTTCCAGCGCTCGAAGCGGTCGCTCATGTCTATCTCCAGGCCGTCCAGCTTCACGTTGGCCGCCATCGCCATGCGCGCCACTATCGCCTGCAGGCAGCGGTACTGCGCCAGCTTCCAGCTGCCGCCCGCGCCGTAGGTCTCGCCTATCAGCGCGCCGTACTCCTCGTCGCTGAGCGCGCAGGTGGCCTCGCCGCCGCCCACCTCCACGTCGCCCAGATCCAGGCGCATCCTGTCCACGCCCCATTCGGTTATCCGGGTCTGATCGTATGTATAAGCCATAGTCCGCCCTCCGCGCCTTATACGCACTGCTGGCAGTAGACCGCCAGCTCGTCGCAGGTCTTTTTCATGTCGCAGGCCATGAGCGCCTCCACGTACTCGCTGTGCGTGCCGGGCTCGCCCTCCCACTGGCTCACGGCGATGTACTGGCCGCCGCCCAGTATGTCCCAGGCGAAGGTGTAGCCCGCCGAGGGCTCGTCGATGGCCGGCTGGTCGGGCGCGTAGCATATCAGCATGCCCGCCGGGTCGCATATGAAGTCCATGCTCACCTCCGCGCCCAGCGAGGCCCTGTTGTAGCTGGACGCCAGCACGACCACCTTGTCCACGCCCAGCAGCTGCGCCAGCGCGTTTTCGCTCACAGTGGCGGGGCGCTCGGCCTGGCCGGAATACTTGATGCGCTCCAGCACGGCGGGGCTGTTCTTAAGCGCCACAAAGGTCTCCATGCCCAGCGCTATCTTGTTGGGCTTGCGGCGGCCGTTTTTGCGTATGTCCATTATCAGCCTGTCGATGAGCTGCACCGGGTCCGCGCCCTCCGCGGTGAACTTCCTGAACTGCCTGCCCGAGGGCGCGCC
>JBJEUC010000624.1:0-1620 GCA_051883635.1 Candidatus Fimadaptatus sp. | reverse complement strand
GCTGAAGGAGGCCAGCACCTCCATTGCGCGCGCCGCGCCCGCCGGGTTGGAGTTGAAGGCGTCGTCGATGACCACCTTGCCGCCCGCGCCGGGTATCAGCTGCAACCGGTGCTCCACCGGCTCGAGCTTTCCAACGCCCCGGGCTATCTCCTCCATGCTCACGCCCAGGCGGCGCGCCACCGCCGCGGACAGGGTTATGTTCTGTATGTTGTGCTTGCCCAGCAGGCGCGTGCGGCACAGCGCGCGCTCCCCGTCCTCGCATACCAGCGTGAACGTCGAGCCCTCGGGGCCCACCGATATGTCCTCGGCGCGCATGTACATGCGGTCATGCGTGAGGCCCGCGCGGTACTTTTGGCACGTCGCCCGGGCGTAGAGCTTATCCAGCCAGCAGCCGTCGGCCGCGAAGAAGGCTATGCCGCCCTCAGGCAGCGCCTCCACCAGCTCGTTCTTGGTATTGGCCACGTTCTCGATAGTGCCGAAGGTCTCCAGGTGTTGCGGCCCTATGGAGGTCAGCACGCCTATAGTCGGATGCACCAGCTCGCACATCTCGCGTATGTCGCCCACGTGGCGCGCGCCCATCTCGCCCAGGAACACCTCGTGTTCGGGGCGCAGCTGCTCGCGTATCACGCGCGTAACGCCCATGGGCGTATTGAAGCTGGACGGCGTGGCCAGCACGCAGAACTTCTCCTCCAGCAGCGTCTTGAGCACGAACTTGGTGCTGGTCTTGCCGTAGCTGCCGGTTATGCCTATCTTTATGAGGTCGGGGCGCTCGTCGAGCCGCTTCTGCGCGTCCAGGAAGAAATTGCGGTTTATGCGCTGCTCGCCGGGCTGCGCGGCATACGCGCCCGCCCATACGGCCAGGGGCAGCACCGCGTAGAGCAGATAGCCCACGCGCAGCAGCATGAGCAGTATGCACATAAGGGCGCACACGCCCCCCAGGTACCAGTACAGCCGCTTCACGCGGGGCGTGAAGGCAAGGGGCTTCTTCTGCGACTGCGCCGCCCAGGCCCGCATGTGCAAAAACGCGCCCAGCGCGAACACCGCCGCCACGCTCACGTGCGCGCCGGATACCGCCGCGTCGGGCTGTCCGCGCATGAGCAGTCCTATCGCTATGTCCAGCGCGCAGAACGCCGCGCCCGCGCCCGCGTTCACCAGCGCCTTGTTCCGGCCGCGCGCCTTCATCCAGCGCATGTAGCCGTCCAGCTGGTAGCTCTCCAGCTGCAGCATGTGTACGTAATACCTGGTCCCCAGCAGGCACCCCAGCATGATGAGCGCCCAGCAAATAATGCTCGTTAACATTTAAGGCCTCCTCAAACGCCGGACGGCCTCCTGGCCGCCCGTCTGCGCCCTGGCGCGCAAGCGCCCGGACACGACCCGTTTAGCATACCACGCATGTGCGTATTTGGCAAGCGCACGCGCGTTAACGAGACCCGCGCTCGCGATTAAACCTGCAGGAACTGCCTGACCACCGCGAGGAAATTGGCGTAGCGCTCCAGATACGCAAAGTGCGTGGCGCCCGGCATCACCACCAGGCCCGCGTCGGGTATCTCGCGCTCCATCTGCTGGCCCATCCACAGCGGCGTGGCCGTGTCCTCCTTGCCCCAGAACAGCAGCGTGGAG
>JBJEUC010000623.1:0-6593 GCA_051883635.1 Candidatus Fimadaptatus sp. | reverse complement strand
CCTGCGCCCACACATATACCGGGGTCTCGCCCAGTACGCCGTAGCCGGTCACAACGCCCGACTCGCCGCCGGCCGTCAGCTGGTCAAGCTCGGTGAACTCCGCGCCCAGCAGCTTGTCGATGCGCTCGCGCGCCGTCAGCTTGCCCGCGTCGTGCTGCGCCTTTACGCGCGCGCTGTCGCCGGCGAGAATCTCTTCCCTGCGCTTAAGCATTTGTTCCAGTTCCTTGCCCATATCTGTGCCTCCTATCCCATCGCGCCCGACGCGCGCGCGGCGCGCTCACCGCCGCTGCGTCCGGACAGAGAAATAATATGAAAACCATGGATCTGGCCGACTGTATGCATCCGGACCGCTCCGGGCCGGAATGATACAATCTCATCCTTAATTCTTCCTGTTCTCCGTTTGCATCCTTTTTTCCTTCTTTTCGCCTGTAAAAAATCGCATTTTACGCTAACTTCATCCAGCAATGCATTATGACCTGCTCATACCGCATCACCCCGCCAAGGCTGCGCGCGGCATTGCCATTTGCTTTTGCCGCCCGCCTCTGCTATAATGTAGGCAGCACATTGCGAGGAGGTCGCGCGCATGACAAGGAGCGTCTGTATGCTGATGCTGTCGCTGGCGATGGGGATATCGCCGCTTTCCTATGCCGCGCCCGCCGCGGAGCCGGTCGCGCAGTCCGCCGTGCAGACCGCTGCGCCCGCCGCCGGGGACTACATGGCCGGGTTCGAGGCCTTCCTCGACGCGCAGGGCATAGCCTGGAGCCCGCTGGGCGGCGACGAATATACGCTCATAATCAACTCAGCGCTGCTTATGGAGGTGGCCCAGACGGACGGCGCGATAGAGAGCGTGACCCTGACCGCGCAGGGCGACGGCAGCGCGCGCTCGGGCGAGGTGGTAGCCGACGTGCTGGTATCGGCCCTGTGCGCCTATGCGCCCATAGGCCGGGGCGAGGCCCGCGCGCGCATACTGGAGCTGATAAACACGTCCGGCGGCGCGGACAGCGTGCCCGGGCTGGACATAGCGCTCAGCTGGTCCGCAGAGGGGCTGGAGCTGACGCTCAAGCCCGCGGACGAGGCCGCGCCGCTGACCACGCCCCCGCCCCGGCCCGCCCCCGCCAGCCTTGGCGAACTGATAGAGCGCTGCGCGGCGACGCTCCCCCGGGGCTGGACGCTGACCAGCTACTTAAGCGGCGGCGCACCCGACGTGCTCATAAACATTTACGCCGCCTCGGCCAACCCCGAGGGCCTCTGGGACTGCGCGCACGCGGTGCTGAGCCAGTACTGGAGCTGCGTGCGCGACTGCGCGCTGGAGTGCGGGCGGCTGTCGATGGTGTTCTATTCGGCCGACACCACGCCGCTGCTCTCGCTGGGCATAGGCCGCGACGACGCGCTGGGCTGCGCGGCGCTGGAGCCCGGCTCCACGCCGGACGAGCTGCGTGCCGCGCTCGAACAGCTGGCCAAGGACTCCGACGCGCTGCTGATACAGCACTACGCCCCGTGAGCGGCGCTGCGCGAAGTTTTGACTATCGGTCAAATCTCGCAAGAAGGCTGTGCTGAGCGTTTTTGACCGATAGTCAGCTTTGCACGAAGGATGCATGTTCTGCCTGCACTGTAAGTGTATGCGGGGCATGCGTTCTCATGCCGTTGAGTGCGGGAGTTCGGGAGAGTGGCGGAGTCCCTGCGGAACGTATTTGACCGATGGTCAATTTTATACAGAAGACGCATACTCTGCCTGCACAAAGGGCACACGCGGAGTGTGCGTTTTCGTTGTGGCGTATTCGGGCGTTTCGGAGGGGGTGTGCTATCACTGAGTATATTTGACCGGTGGTCAATTTTGTATGGGAGACGCATACTTCGCCTGCGCAAAGTGTATATGCAGGGTATGTGTTCTCATTCGTTGCGCATATCTGGGCGTTCCAGATGGGCAGAGCCATTGTGGAGTAGATTTGACCGATGGTCAATTTTGTACGAAGCACGCGCCGGCAAACGGGCGCTCCGAGTCTCCCCCCTGACATACAGTGGACGCATGCTCCGCCGCACAAAAGCGTGCGCGGGGCGTGCGTCCGTTGCATTACCTTATCAGCATTATGGCCTTGTTGAGCATATCGCGCAGCTGCGTCTCCAGGCAGTCGGCGATGTCGTCTATCATCCGGGTTATCTCGGGCTTGGACTGGGCCATGTCGGCCATGAGCTGGTCGAATATGGCGAAGGCGAACTCCTCCTGCTTGCGCTCCATGCCGGCATGGAAGCGCTTTTCCGAGAACAGGCGCCGCACGCTGCGCGGCAGGTTGACCGTGCGCAGCTTCCTGTCGGCGGCCTGGCTGCCCACGAACGCCACCAGCAGCCCCAGTGCCGCGCCGATAATCAGCCCCACCGGGCCGGCCATTATCAGCGCCGTCTCGGTGCCGCCCATCACCACGGCGAACAGCGAGGCCACCACGACGTCCAGCACCACCTTGATGCCATCGAAGCTGATGAGCTTGCCCGAGGCGATGTCCAGCTCGCCCGGCGTGAACATGAGCGCGCCCGCGAAGCGCAGCGCCGTGCGCGGCAGATCGTACCGGTCGCATATGGGGTCGGTAAGCGCCTCCAGCTGCGGCCTGAGCTGCCTGAGCCACTCCATTACGTGCGGCTCCAGCAGCCTGCGCACGTCCTCGCTCTGCAGGTACTCGCCGGTCATGCGCCGTATCTCGGCGGCGAAGTCGTCTATCGTCGCTATCGAGCCCGCGCGCCAGCGCCCGAACGCCGGCTCCACTATGCCCTCGGTCACGGCGGCAGCTATCGGCCCCGATATGTCCGAAAACAGCCGGTTGAGCTCGCCCTTGACTATGTTTTCGACCGCGGGCGACTTGATGAGCTTTTCCACATCGCGCGTGAAGCCCTCCGCGCGCGCGTCGGCGCGCAGCGCATAGCACAGGCCGCGCGCAATCGCAAACTCGGGCTCCAGGCCGTGGACTATCATCGTCTCGGGGAACACCTGCGCGGCCATGGCGGGCATGAAGTCCATGCGCGAGGCGCCGCCGGTCATCAGTATCACGCTGACCGGCCCGCCTATCGCCTTACGCGCCTCCTCAAGGCTGCGGCGGTAGGCCTCGGTAAAGCTCAGCCCGCCCAGCTCCCTGAGCCCTGCGGCCAGCACCTCCTGCATGTCCGTGTCGCTGCAGGATATGTCCACCGTCACGGGCGGCAGCGTGCAGTAGAGCTTGACCGAGGATTCGCAGGGCACTATCGAATCCGTATTGCCGCGCCGCCTGCGGGTGAAGTACATCTCCTTCACCTTGCGCGCCTCCATCTCGCAGCGCGAGCGGCACTGGGGGTACCTGTCCACGAGGTCCAGCACCCGGGTATCGCTCTGCCGGCGCAGGTTGAGCCGGAGCAGCTCCTGCTCTATCAGCCCCCCGCCCAGCGCCGTATCGCCAAAGTCGTGCACGGGCAGGCGCTGCTCGCTCAGCTCCTCCACATAGGTAAAGTCGGTGGTGGAGGAGCCCGCGTCGATTATCAGTGTGGGCTTGCCCAGCATTTCACCCGACATGCGCAGCTCGCCCGACTCGCGCGAATACAGGAACGCCGCCCGCGACTCCGAGACCACGCGCACATTGGGGAAACCCGCCCGGCCGAACAGATTGGCATACGCGCGGCGCGTCTGGCCGTTCCAGCCCGAGGGGCAGCCTATCGCGCAGCGCACGCTGCCGCCCTCCGGCATGCGCCCGCTGCGGCGCAGGTCCTCGACCAGCGCGGCGGCGAACTTCGATATGCAGTCGGACGCGTCCCTGGTGTCGGTGAGGTAGCGGCTCTTGAAGCGCAGGCGCAGCGCCATCGGGTCGGCTATCTGGCAGGCCTCCTCGCCTATCACCACCCGGCCGTCCTTCATTATGCCCAGCGCCGAGAGTATGCTGCGGCTGCCGCATATCTCCAGCATCTGCGGCTCGGTCTGCGTATCCGAGCGCAGCCAGGACACGGCCGACTCGCCGTCGCCCATGTCCACACCAAAGAACTCCATCACCGGCGATTCGGCCGGGCGCAACGCCTCCATGAGCTCGGCCTCGCGCGCTTCGTTTTCCCGCCGTATCTCCTCAGGGGTCAGCTCCCTGTCCTGTGTACGTTCGTCCATTCTTACCTCCGCCCGTCAGTTCGCGTCCATCTTCTGCGTGACCTGGCCCCGGGCAATCAGCCTGTCGCCCAGCATGAGCGCGGGGCGTATGGTGTACCCGTCCTCCACGCCCGGCAGGCGCTCGAAGTACGCCGCCGTGGCCTCGCTGTATTCGCACAGCCTTATGCCCTGCTGCTCCAGCGACATTATCAGCTGCGGCAGCGTCTTTAGGGCATAGCGGCCGTCGTCCTGCCTGAGCGCCTCCCAGAGCATCTGCACGGCCTCCAGCTGCTCGGTCGACCACTGCAGCTTTTCGGGCAGCAGCTGCTGGCCGCTCTCGCCCAGCATGCGCTCGTAGGCGCTGTCCATATTGGCCGCCAGCATGTCCAGCCGGCGCATCAGCTCGTCGATATCGGCCCGGGGCACGCCCTGCGCCTCGGGCAGCGCGGGCGGCGCGTTCAGCCGGCGCTCGTCCATGCGGAGCGCCGTCGCCTGCCACGCGGCCGAAAACAGCGCCACGCCCATGGGCACCCACATGCCCTCCACCAGCAGCCAGGCCGCCAGCAGCAGGCTCGCGCCCGCGCCCACGTACTTCTTCCAGTCCAGCCTGCGCGCGGGATGCGGCCTTTCCTGCGGCGCGGCCTTTATCATCACGTCCGCCTTGGACACGCTCAGCATGCACGATATCGCGCTCTTGGCCACCACGAACAGCTCAAACCCCAGCTCCCGGGCGCGCTCGCCGGTAACGCGGGACGTGAAGTCGTGCTGCATGGAGTCCCAGAACAGCCGCACCGCGTCCTCCATCTCGGTAAGGTCGCGGCTTGCATCCAGCCTGGCCCGCAGCGAATCGCGCCCGGCCTGAAAAAACGCGCTAAACGTTCCCCGCTCATTGTCCATATGCCCTGCCTCCCGTGTTTCCAGCTCCTTCAATTATATACCGCGCCCGTTAACTGTCAAGTCATGGCACAGATTTGTCACCATTGCGCGCCGGGCGCAAGGCGGTAAAGCTCGCGCGGCACGGCGGAGGCAAACTCCAGGCGCGCCCCCGTGACCGGCTGCACGCAGGCCAGCACATGCGAATGCAGCGCAAACCGCCCCGGCAGGCGCTCGTCCTCGCATCCGTACAGGAAATCGCCCAGCACCGGGCAGCCCAGCGCCGCCATGTGCACGCGTATCTGATGCGTGCGGCCCGTTTCCAGCCTGAGCCGCAAAAGCGCCGCGTCCCCGCCCTGCCAGAGCGTCTCGTAATGCGTGCGGCAGGGGCGGCCGTCCGGCGCGACGCGCCGCTTGACCAGCGAATCCGGCTCGCGGCCAATGGGCAGGTCCACCGTGCCCGCAGGCGGCTCGGGCGCGCCCACCGTGAGCGCCCGGTATTCACGCGTGAAGGCGGGCGTATGCAGCTGGCGCTGCAGCGCAAAGTGGGCATGGGCTGTGCGCGCCGCCGCCATCAGGCCGCTGGTGCCCTTGTCCAGGCGGTTGACGGGGCGGAACTGCCAGCCCTCCTCGCCGCCATAGCGCGCAAACATGACGCTCTCCAGCGTCAGCCCGCCCTGCCGCGCGCTGGCTCCGGTGGGCAGCGGCGCGGGCTTGTTTATCACCAGCATGTCCTCATCCTCGTACACGACTATCTCCTGCGCCAGCTCCCGCTGCGTGCGCGCCGTGCCCGAGGGCGAAAGGGCCGCTATCTCATAGCCGCAGCGCTCGTCCAGCGCCGCGCACACCTCCATGGAGAGCGCCGCGGAGGGCACGCGGCATTCCTCCTGCGAGGCGATGCTCTTAAGCGCCGCCCCGCACGCGGCCGCGTCGCGCTCCGGCTGCGCGTCGGCCTCCAGCCACAGCTCCAGCCGGTCGCCTGCGTGCACCGCGAAATTGGCGTGAACGCCCGCGCCGTTTACGCGCATGCCGTCGCAGGCCTTGAGCCGGCTCAGCTGCCGGTGCGATATGGACAGTCTGGAGCGCAGCACATACTTTATCTGCCGCCCGTCGTCCTCGGCGGGCACGGTATAGCCTATCACGCGCATGAAATTCTCTCCCATCGCGTCCGCAGTGTTGCCCTGCGGCGCAAGTTGATATACAATGGGCCCATACACGGCGTGCGCCCTCCCGGCGCTCCGCCGGACGAACGGAGGTCATCGCCATGGACCCGCGCATAATCGCCTGTGAGCACGCATACTACCGCTGCTTTTGCGCGCACGAGGCCGTCCCCGGCGGCACGCGCTACCGCGACGCGGCGCTGCCGGACATGTACGACCACAACTTCACGTTTGCCTCCGCCGACGCCGACCCCGGCCTTGCCCTGCGCGAGACGGCCGCGCGCCGGGCCGAGGGCGCCGACTTCTGCAAGCTGGTGCTGCCCCTGCCGCTGGCCGAAGCCCGTGCGCTGCTGGGCGCGGCCGCCGCGCAGGCCGACATGGGCGAGCTGCTCATATACTCCCGGCCCGCGTGCCTGCCCTGCGGCCCCGTGCGCGCGGACGTCCGGCTCAGGCGCTACGCGCCCGGTGCG
>JBJEUC010000622.1:0-1624 GCA_051883635.1 Candidatus Fimadaptatus sp. | reverse complement strand
CCCACCGACAGCGTGCCGTGCTTGAGCACCTCGCGCACCTCGTCGTCCCAGCGGAGCTTTTCGCTGTCCAGCCACACGCCCTGCCCCATCAGGAAGGGATAGTTGTACACGTGCTTGCGCGCCTGTATCTCAAACCGCTCGTTGAGCTGGTCTATCACTAGGTCTATCTTGCGGTCCAGCTCCTCGAAGAACAGGCTCACGTTGCGGCCGGCCTTTATCGCCAGGCGCGGCAGGTTTATCGAGGTGAACGACAGGTTGCCGCGGCAGTTGGATATCTCGCGAGTGGGGTCGTACACGTTGCCTATCACGCGCGTGCGGCAGCCCATGTAGGCTATCTCGGTCTCGGGGTGGCCGGGCTTGTAGTAGCGGAGGTTGAACGGCGCGTCCTGGAACGAGAAGTTGGGGAACAGGCGCTTGGCCGATACCTTGCACGCCAGCTTGAACAGGTCGTAGTTTGGCTCGCCGGGGTTGTAGTTCACGCCGTCCTTTACGCGGAATATCTGTATCGGGAATATCGGCGTTTCGCCATGGCCCAGGCCCGCGTCAGTGGCCATCAGCAGGTTCCTCATCACCATGCGGCCCTCGGGCGAGGTGTCCATGCCGTAGTTGAGCGACGAGAAGGGCGTCTGCGCGCCCGCGCGGGAGTGCATGGTGTTGAGGTTGTGTATGAGCGCCTCCATGGCCTGATAGGTGCGCTTGTCGGTCTCGGCATAGGCGCGCTTGCATACGTAGCCCAGCACGCGGTCGACCTCGCTCTCGGGCATGCCCATGGCGATTATGCGCTCGCGCTCCAGCGCCTCGTACTCACTGCAGCCCTCAAGCCTCGGCGTTAGGCCATGCTCGCGCTCTATGTCGCCCAGCATCGCGCGCACCTGCTCCTCGGCGTTTTCGATGAGCGTCATCAGCTCCAGCGCGCGTATGAGGTTGTCGCGGTAGCACTTTACGTAGGTCTTGGCAACGCCGGGCGCCATGCCGTAGTCGAAATTGACTATCGACTGGCCGCCGTGCTGGTCGTTCTGGTTGGACTGTATAGCTATGCAGGCCAGTGCCGAGTAGCTGTATATGTCCTGCGGCTCGCGCAGCACGCCGTGGCCCGTGGAAAAGCCGCCGTCGAACATCTTGAGCAGGTCTATCTGCGTGCAGGTGGTCGTAAGCGTGAGGAAATCCATGTCGTGTATATGGATATCGCCCTCCATGTGCGCCTTGGCATGTTCGGGCTTCAATACGAACATCTCGTTGAATTGCTTGGCGCCCTCGGTGCCGTACTTGAGCATGGTGCCCATGGCGGTGTCGCCGTCTATGTTCGCGTTCTCGCGCTTGATATCGCTGTCCTTGGCCTTGGAGAAGGTTATGTCCTCGTACACCTTCATCAGGCGCGAATTCATCTGGCGCACGCGGGTGCGCTCGGCGCGGTAGAGCATGTAGGCCTTGGCCGTGCGCACGTAGCCGTTCTCTATCAGCACGCCCTCCACGATGTCCTGTACGCCCTCCACGGTTGGCACGCCGCTGTTATCCGTCTCAGCCTTGGCAGCCACCTGCTCCGCCAGCGCGCGGCACTCCGAGGCGTCCCTGTGCATTCCCGTGGCGTCGAACGCCTTGCCTATGGCGCTGCTTATCTTCTCTA
>JBJEUC010000621.1:0-6606 GCA_051883635.1 Candidatus Fimadaptatus sp. | reverse complement strand
CCCTAATCCTCCTTGGCCGCCGGAGGCTGCCACACGGCTGCTGCCGCAGCCAAAAGCGGCGCAAGAACGCCGCCGCGCAGCCCGTAAGGCAACGCAAGAACGCAAAGCAACACACCACCCAAATACCAAAGGCGGCAGAGCGCCGCGTAAGAACGCGGCACTCTGCCGCGCCCCATTTATCCCCTTGCGCAATCCCCCATTATACAATATAATGAGAGCAAAGAAGCTATCAGTCTGTGAAAGGGGGCGCGGCCTATGAGCAGCCGCAGGCGTAACAGGGGGCTGAGCGCCCGACTGGTGCGGCCGGACGTGGAAAAGAGCGACCCGGCCCGCGAGGAGGGCGCAAGGCGCGGCCTGCTGGCGGATAAGCTGGCCGGCGACGTGTTCGCGCGTAAGCCCTCGCGCAGCGGGCGCTATGCGGAGGCGGCGCAGTTCTTCCGGCGCGTGGCGCCCACGCTGGCGTTCGGCATAGCGCTGTACGTGGCGCTGGAGCACCTGGGGCCCATAAGCGGGGCCGTGGGCGGGGTGATGCGCGCGTTCACGCCGGTGTTCATAGGCGTGGCGCTGGCGTTCGTGCTCAATGTGCCCATGCGCCTGTTTGAAACGCAGGTGTTCTTCTGGATAAAGCGCCGCTCCATACGGCGCATGCTGAGCATATTCCTGTGCTACCTGCTGCTGGCGGCGTTCCTGCTCACACTGGTGTTCGTGGTGTTCCCGCAGCTCACCGTGGCGCTGGAGTCGCTCACCAGTATGCTGCCCGCGCTGGGGTCGGAGCTGTACCGCACGGCGCAGGAGCTGGTGGAGCGCTATTCGCTGGACGAGGAGATACTCTCATATTTGCAATTCGACTGGAACTCGATAGCGCTGAACGTGCTGGAGTGGACCACGTCGTCCATACCGCAGCTGGTGTCCACCACAAGGGACATAACCGGGCGGCTGTTTGAGATATTCATAGGCGTGGTGCTCAGCGCGTACATGCTCTCCGGCAAGGAGCGCATCGGAGGGCAGTGGCGCAGGCTGTGCCGCGCGGCGCTGCCGGGCGACTGGGCCGAGCGCGTGCTGAGCATATGCTCGCTGGCGCAGACGATATTCCGCGGGTATCTGACCGGTACGCTCACCGAGGCCTGCATACTGGGCACGCTCACCTCGGTGGGCATGGCCATATTCGGCTTTCCCTCGCCGGTGTTCGCGGGGCTGCTCATGGGAGTGGGCGCGCTCATACCCATATTCGGCATATTCATAATGATAGTGGTAAACGCGATGCTGGTGGCCGTGCAGACCGACATAGTGACCGGGCTGTGGTTTGTGGTGTACATAACCGTGCTGCAGCAGCTGGAGGGCAACCTGATATACCCGCGCGTGATGGGCAGCGCCATACGCCTGCCGGGCATATGGGTGCTGGCCGCCGCCACGGTGGGCGGCACGCTGTTCGGGCTGCCGGGCCTGCTGCTGAGCATACCGGTGGTGTCGATGGCGTATTCGCTCATGCGCGCGTTCGTCATCGCGCGCGAGCAGCGCGCCGGGACGTCGCCCGGGGAGGCGGGCCGATGAGCGGGGATGGGCGCTGCCGCTGCTCATGGTGTACGGACGATGGGGACTACCGCGCCTATCACGACCGCGAATGGGGCCGGCCGCAGCACGACGACCGGCGGCTCTTCGAGCTGCTGATACTGGAGGGCATGCAGGCCGGGCTGAGCTGGCTGACCGTGCTGAAAAAGCGCGAGGCCTTCCGGCGGGCGTTTGCGGAGTTTGAGCCCGCGCGCGTGGCGGGCTTTGACGGGGACGACGTGGAGCGGCTCATGGGCGACGCGGGCATAGTGCGCAACCGGCGCAAGATACTCGCCGCGATAGGCAATGCGCGCGCGTTTGTGGATGTGCAGCGCGAGTTTGGCAGCTTTGACCGCTTCATATGGCGTTATACCGGCGGTCGCACGCTGGTATGCGCGCCCGGGCGCGGGGCCGCTCCGGCGCATACGCCGCTGGCCGGGGAGATAAGCGCGGAGCTTTGCCGCCGGGGCTTCCGCTTTGTGGGGCCCACTATAACGTATTCGTTCATGCAGGCGGCGGGCCTGGTAAACGACCATGAGCAGGGATGCTGGCTCGCGGGGAGAGAACTGGAATGCTTAACTGGGATGAGATAGAGGAGGCCGTGCGCCTGTGCAGGGCCTGCCGGCTGCATCAGGAGCGCACCTGCGCCGTGCCGGGCGAGGGCGATCGCAGCGCGGACATAATGCTGATAGGCGAGGGGCCGGGCGAGCAGGAGGACCTGAGCGGCCGGCCGTTCGTGGGCCCGGCGGGCCAGCTGCTGGATAGGATGCTCGCCTCGATTGGGCTTGCGCGCGAGGACGTGTATATCTGCAACATAGTCAAGTGCCGCCCGCCGCACAACCGTCAGCCCGAGCGCGACGAGGCAGAGGCCTGCCTGCCGTATCTGCGCGCGCAGGTGGCGCTGGTGCGGCCGCGCATCATCATACTGCTGGGCGCGACGGCCGCGCGCAACGCGATAAGCCCCGACATACGCATAAAGCGCGACCGGGGCAGCTGGTTTGAAAAGGACGGCGTGCAGCTGCTGGTCACGTATCACCCCTCGGCGCTGCTGCGCGACGCGTCGCTCAAGCGCGCGGCCTGGGAGGACATGCTCAGCGTGCGCGAACGGGCCGAGCGCCTGGGCATACTGCCCGCGCGCGGCGAAAACGCCTGAAGCGGCGCGCGGCGGACGCGAAAGTTTGCCGCGCCGCCGTATTATTTTGCGCAAAGGGGCAAGCATAATGTGTGAGCCCGACGGGAGGGATAGCCATGGAAAGATACCGCCGCGAACTGCGCGCGTTTGTGGACGAGCTGTACCGGGGAGAGAACAAGGTGCTGGTGTACGGCGAGGGGCCCATGTCGCCCGAGCTGATGCTGATAGGGGAGGCCCCGGGCGAGCAGGAGGCGCTGGCCGGGCGGCCCTTCGTGGGCAAGGCCGGGCATAACCTGGACGAGATGCTGGCCAAGTGCGGCCTCACCCGTGCGCAGATATACATAGGCAACGCGGTCAAGTTCCGCCCGGTCAAACAGAGCCGGGCCGGCCGCACGGTCAACCGCCCGCCCACGCAGGAGGAGATAGGGCTGTTCCGGCCCTGGCTGCTGCGCGAGGTCGAGCTGGTGCATCCGGCGCTGATAGCGACGCTGGGCAACGTGCCGCTGCGCGCGCTGACCGGGCGCGCGCTGACCGTGGGCGAGGCGCACGGGCAGCTGATGAGCGAGGGCGGCCTGCGCATATTCCCGATGTACCACCCGGCCTCCATGATATATAACCCCTCCCTCAGGGACGTGTTCGAGGCCGACCTGCGCGAGCTGGCGCGCATAGTCGCGGGCGAGTGCGCCCCGGAGGGCGGGCGCGCGGCGGGGGACAGATAGGCCGCGACGCGGAAGGCGGGAAGCAATGTGCCGCATACAGCATTATACAAACCCGGCCCCGACGACACCGTCGGAGCCGAGTGCTGTCGAAAGGACGGGAAGCGCCGGGCGGGCAGGTGCGCATAGTCGCGGGCGAGTGCGCCACGAAATGCGTGAAGCTACTCGCGCACATCCGGCACTGCACAAACCCGGCCCCGACGATACCATCGAGTACAGGTGCTGTCGAAGGGCCGGGAAGCTCCGGGCAGGCAGGCGCGCATAGTCGCGGGAGAATGCGCGTGCCGGAGTGCGGACGCGCAGAGGGGAACGGATAGGCCGCGCCCCGGAAGGCGGGAAGCGACGCACTGCATACAGCATTATACAAACCGGGCCCCGACGATTCCGTCGGGGCCGAGTGCTGTCGAAGGGCCGGGAAAAGCCCGGGCGAGCTGGCGCGCATAGTCGCGGGCGAGTGCGCCACGAAATGCGTGAAGCGACTCGAGCACATCCGGCATTGCACAAACCGGGCCCCGACGATTCCGTCGGGGCCGGGCGAGCTTTGCGGGGCGCGCGCATTTAGCGGACGTATATGGATATCTTCATCGAGGAGCTGCTGCTCATGGACAGCAGGAGCTGGTTGCCCTCGGGGTCATACGCCGTGTAGCCCTCGTCCGAGGATTCGACGGTGTAGCCAAAGCCCGGCAGGGCGTCGACATAGGCCTGGAAGCTGGTATAGTCGGCGTTGGAGATGTACACGGTGCAGAGGTTTATGTTGTCCTGCGTGTCCCACTCCAGCTCGCCAAAGCCCGGCGTAGGTATCCTGAGCCCGTAGGGCAGCCTGGTCATGCCGGCATCGGGGTCCTCGGTAGGCGCTTCGGTCGGCGCGGCGGTGGGCGCCTCGGTCAGCGCCGGGGCAGGAGCGGTGGGCGAGCAGGCTGCAAGGCACAGTATAAGCGCCATGCACAGGGCAAAGAGGGCGGACTTGTTCATCATGTTGGGTTCCTCCACTATATAAGATGTGTGCGGGAAAGCGGCGTGTCTGCGAGAGTGCGCGCGCGGCCTTAGCAGCGTCACGCTCATGCGCCCTTGCCGCCCGCAGCCGCGGCCTCCAGCCGGGGCAGCGTCACGCTGAACACGGTGCCGTGCTCCGCGTCGCTCAGGGCGGTTATGCGCCCCGAGTGCAGCTGGGCTATGCCGCTTGCTATGGCCAGCCCCAGCCCGTAGCCGGACTGGCCGCCGGTGCGGGCCGGGTCGGCGCGGTAGAAGCGCTCGAACAGGTGGCGCAGCTGCTCCGGAGGTATCACGTCGCCCGTGTTGCTCACGCTCAGGCGCGCCCTGTCGCCGGAGGCGGTCAGGCTCACCGTCACGCGCCCGCCCTTGCCGGCGTACTTGCAGGCGTTGTCCAGCAGTATCGTGGTCAGCTGCCTTAGCCGCGCCTCGTCCCCGTTTACGCATATGCCCGGCTCCAGGTCGCTGTCCAGCTCAAGCCCCTGCTCGAAGGCCACCGGCTCGAACGTGAGCAGGCTGGAGAGCACCGCGTCGGTGAGGTCCACGGCGCACATGGCGGGCAGGGGCGCGGTGTGCCCGGCCTCGTCCAGCCGGGCCAGCGTGAGCAGATCCTCCACCAGCTGCTTCATGTGCTGCGCCTCGGCCTGAGAGCTGTCCAGCCACTTGCGCTGGGCGCGGATGGTGTCGCCCTCGTGGCGGCGCAGTATGTCAAGGTTTGCCAGTATCACGGTGAGCGGGGTCTTGAGCTCGTGCGAGGCGTCCGATACGAACTGGCGCTGCTGGTCCCAGGCGCGCTCCACCGGCCTGAGCGCCCAGCCGGCCAGGAACAGGCTTATCAGAAACAGCAGTATCAGCGCCGCACAGCCCACCAGCAGCGACGAGCCTATCAGGTCGCGCATGGCCTGCCTGAGCGTGTGGTCGCTCACGAAGGCTATCTGCGCAAGCACCTCTCCTTCGTCGCGGCCTTCCAGCACGGTGTACAGCCCGTAGGATTCCGAAAAGCCGGGCGTGTGCTGCTCAAACGGCGCGGAGCGTGCCGACAGCAGCCAATCCTTCAGCGTGCCGACAGTTATCTCGCGGCGCATGTAGAACAGCCCCAGCTCGCGCAGCCAGCCCTGCTCAGGGCCGGTCAGCGCCGACTCGGTGGCCAGCGCGAGGTCCTCATCGCTTATGTCTACCGAGTCGGCCGTGGAGTAGAGCACCTCGCCCTGCCCGCTTACCAGCAGGGATATGGAGGTCATTATGCGCTCGTCGCGCACCTGGCGGCCGAAGGGCTCCTTGGGCATGTCAATGCCGAAGCCCGGCCCCAGCGCCCGCGCGAGCGTCTGGTCTATGCTGGCCTTCTGGCCCGAGTATGTGCCGGCCAGCAGCGCGGCGAATACTATCAGCAGCACCACCGATACCATCGCCATCATCATCGCCAGCAGCTTGCGTTTAAGACTTTTCAGCATCGCCGGCCTCCAGTCGGTAGCCCACCTTGCGGCGCGTGGCTATGGTGACGCTGGAGCCCAGGAACTGGAGCTTCTTGCGCAGGAAGGATATGTAGGCCTCGACGTTGTTGTCCTCGGCGTCGCTGTCGGCGCCCCATATCTTTATCAGCAGCTCCTCCTTGGGCACCAGCGCGCGGGGGTTGGCCATCAGTATGCGCATGGCCTCGAACTCCTTGAAGCCCAGATGCACCGAGCGCGCGCCGCGCTTTAAGTCGTATGTGGACAGGTCGAGCGTGAGGTCGCCGAAGGTCATCTGCTCCAGCACAACGTCGCCCTGCCTGCGGGAGAGCGCGCGTATGCGCGCCAGCAGCTCCTCGGAGGCGAAGGGCTTGGTCATGTAATCGTCCGCGCCCATGTCCAGCCCGTTCACCTTGTCGCCCAGCTCGGACTTGGCTGTGAGCATCAGCACGGGCACGGCGCACTTGGCGCGGCGCATCTGACGCACCACCTCGAAGCCGTTCATGCCGGGCAGCATCACGTCCAGCACCACCACGTCGTACTGGCCGCTCAGCGCATAGCTCAGCGCGTCGTCGCCGTTGTACACGGCCTCGGCGTGATAGCGGGCCTCCGTGAGTATCTGCACCAGCGCGTCGCTGAGCCGCACCTCGTCCTCCACCACAAGTATCCACATAAGCGCCTCACTCCAGATCATAGCATAGTATTTCTTGTATCATTTTAGGCCCTGCGGCTTAAAACAGTCTGAAGGGCGCGCGGGGGAGCGGGCTCCCCC
>JBJEUC010000620.1:0-1635 GCA_051883635.1 Candidatus Fimadaptatus sp. | reverse complement strand
CGCACCTGCCCCCGCGGCCAGACGCGCTATATCTGGCGCACGACCGATACCATCGAATCGGTCGCCGCGCGCTACGGCCTGACCGTGGCCGAGATACGCGAGGCCAACCCGGGCATAGTGTTCACGCGCCTCAACTTCGGCGACGCGATATGCCTGCCCGCCGCGCGGCCGTTCTGCCCCACCGGCCGGTTCTACCAGGTGCGCCGGGGCGATACCTTCTCCTCGATAGCCGCGCAGCTGGGGGTGACGGTATATGAGCTGACCGAGCTCAACCCCTACGTGGAGCCCACGTCGCTGCAGATAGGCCAGACGATATGCGTGCCCGCGCCGCAGCTGCCGTCGACACCGTCCACGCCGTCGACTCCGTCAACGCCATCCACACCGTCTACGCCGTCGACGCCGTCCTGCCCCAGCTGCCCGGTAACGCCGCCCTCGTTCGGCTGCCCGGCCAACAGCATATCGATAATCATGCCCATGGGCTGGAGCTACGGCACGGTGCTTACGCGCTACGGCATATCCTTCAACGCGCTGCAGGCCGCCAATCCCGGGCTGAACATAGAGGCCATACCGGCCGGACAGCGGCTCTGCATACCGCCGGCGGGCTCGCGCCGCCTGTGCGGGGACGGGCTGCGCTCGCATGTGATAGACAGCGGCGAAACGCTCAGCTCCCTGGCGCAGCGCTTCGACATATCCGTGTCCCGGCTGCTGCGCATTAACGCCGACCTCGCGCCCTCCGACTTCATCGCCGGCCGCGTGATATGCGCGCCCGAAGGTACATAGCGCCCCCGTAGGCGCGCAGCGGGGGCCGGATGTTCAGGCCGACCCCCGCCCGGCTCAAACGCACCCTGCGAGCCTCGCGCTTCCCCGGCGGCCTGTACGCCGGGGAAGCGGCGGCTTTTGGGCCGACGCGCAGGGGAGCGCTGCGCATTCGGCTTCGGCGGATGCCGACAGGACGCTGAAGCCCGCCGGGGCGCGTCGACCAGCCTGCACTCCTCTGCCGCGCCGGGAACGCGCGGCGCATTCGTCGGATACAGCCCAAGGGACTGCGTTCTGCCGATACGCCCCACCCTGCCCTTCACTGCCGTGCCGGGCGCGCGGCGCATTCAACATATGCCGACATGGCGCGGAAGCCCGCCGGGGCGCTTCGCCCAGCCCTGCCCTTCACCGCCGGGTCGGGGAAGCGGCGCATTCGGCGCAGAATCGGCAAGGGACGTATGCCTGCAAGTGTGCGCTGCTCTGAGCAGCCATCCTCTGCCGTGCCGGGCGCGCGGCGCATTCAACATATGCCGACAGGACGCAGAAGCCCGCCGGAACGCATCGACCAGCCTGCACTCCTCTGCCGCGCCGGGAACGCGCGGCGCATTCGTCGGATACAGCCCAAGGGACTGCGTTCTGCCGGAACGCCCCGCCCTGCCCTTCGCCGCCCGCGCATTTGCGCGCCAAAACGCAAAAAAGCCGGCGACCTCATGCCCCGCTGTCCGCTGCGCGGCCTGCGCGCATCCGCGCATTTCCGGTGGGTGCTGCACCGGCGACGCGCGGATACGCAGGCCTTACGCCTGCGTAGGCAGGGCATTGGTCCTCCGACTTTGAGGGTACTGGCTCCATCAGCCTATAATATTATTATACCACTTAATC
>JBJEUC010000619.1:0-6641 GCA_051883635.1 Candidatus Fimadaptatus sp. | reverse complement strand
GAGCAGCTGCATTCCTACATAACCTATATGCACATGAAGGACTCCAAGTACGCGCAAAACGCCGAAAAGGAGCACCGCGACATGGGCTTTGAGGGCGTGAGCGACGCGCACCGCCCCGTTGGCCAGGGCGACGGCAACGTGTCCTGGATAATCGACCAGCTCATCGCAGCGGGCTACGAGGGCTTCATGTCCATAGAGCCGCACCTGACCAACTGCGCGCTGGTGCCCGGCACGCCCACCGACAAGTTCAACGCCGCCGCGCGCGCGCTGATAGGCCTGATAGAGTCCAAGGGCCAGACCTGGCAATAAACCGCGCTCCCCATGCCGGAATAAAGGAAGTTGCAAAGCCATGCCCAAGCTGGAACCCTACCGCAAGAATCTCACCTATTCATACTGCCTGGGGGTCTTTCCCTCGCTAAAGCTCCTGGAGGCGCGGCCGCAGTGCGCTACGCGGCTGCTCCTCCATCCGGACGGCGCGCGCAACGCGGGCGTGGCCAAGCTGCGCGCGCGCTGCGCGGAGCTGGGCATACGCGAGGAGGAGGCCACGCGCGTGCTGGAGCGCGAGGCGCGCAAGGAGAACTGCTACGCGGCGCTGGTGTTCAACAAGTTCGCGGACGACCTGGACGCGCGCGCCAACCACGTCGTGCTCCACAACATATCGGACAGCGGCAACCTGGGCACGGCGCTGAGGACGCTGCTGGGCTTTGGCCTTACCGACATCGCCATCATCCGCCCGGCCACCGACGCCTTTGACCCGCACGCGCTGCGCTCGTCGATGGGCGCGCTGTTTTCGCACCGCGTGCGCTATTTCGACAGCTTCGATGAATACCGCGCGCGCTACCCGCAGCATCAGCTCTACCCCTTCATGCTGGATGGGGCCATAGAGCTGGACGCGGCCTGCGCCGGGCGGCGCGAGCCCTACGCGCTGGTGTTCGGCAACGAGGCCTCCGGCCTGCCGCCCGAGTTCAGCCGTCTGGGCCAGAGCGTAGTCATACCCCACAGCAGCGCGATAGATTCGCTCAACCTGGCCGTGGCGGTATCCATAGGCGCCTACGCCTTCACTCATACACATGCCAATCGATAAGGGAGGTCTTTCAAAATGCAAACGCCGGTAAAGGTAGGCGTGATAGGCTGCGGCGGCATAAGCGCCGTGCATCTCAACTGTCTGTGCCGCATCGACGGCGTGGAGGTCGTCGCCGTATGCGATATCAAGCCCGAGCGCGCGCTCAAGGCGCGCGAATACTGCCGCGAAACGCGCGGCTGGGAGCCGGACACCTACGCCGACTGGCACGAGCTCATCGCCCGCGACGACATTGCGTCGATCCATATCTGCACGCCCCACTACCTGCACGCGCCCATGGCCATAGCGGCGCTTAAGGCCGGCAAGCATGTGATAACCGAAAAGCCCATGGCTTCCACGCTTGAGGACGCACACGAGATGATAGCCAGATCCGACGGCCGGCTGGGCGTGATATTCCAGAACCGCTACAACGGCTCGGTGCAGGAGCTGCGCCGTCAGCTCAAGTCGGGTGCGCTGGGCGCGCTCAGGACCGTGCGCGCCAGCGTGCTGTGGCACCGCGACCCGCCCTACTACACCGAGAGCGGCTGGCGCGGCAGCATGACCACCGAGGGCGGCGGCACGCTGATAAACCAGTCCATACACACGCTGGACCTGATGCTCTACACCGTGGGCCCGGCCACGCGCGTGAAGGGCGCCACCTCCATAGATTACCTCAAGGGCGTGATAGACGTGGAGGAGAGCGTACACGCGGTGATGGAGTACGAATGCGGCGCGCGCGGCATCATCAACTGCACCAACTCCAACTGCATAGACGCGCCCATAGAGCTGGAGTACATACTCGACAAGGGCACGCTGCTGCTGCGCGGCGACCGGCTCTACCGCCTTGTGGACGACCGGTGCGACGTGCTGTTCACGCCCCGTAAGCTTAACGTGGGCGGCAAGTCCTACTGGGGCACGGGCCATCTGGCGCAGCTGAACGACTACTACGAAAAGCTGATGGCCGGCGAGCGCTTCTGGCTGGACGGCGCGCAGGCCTTCCCGGCCCTCAACCTGGTCAAGGCGATACAGCAATCCGCCGTCGAGGACCGCTGGGTCGAGCTGGAGAAGATGCCCTTTGCAAACGGAATAGGCTGACAATGCGCGGCGGGGGAGCGGGCTCCCCCGCCGCTTACAGCGTTGAAAGGCCCCCTGTCCTTAAGCGCTCCGGGCCGGTCGCCTGCCATCCTGCGTGACTTCCGGGCGGCGGCCGGAACGGGAATGCATTTTTCTCCGCAAGCGCAAGCGTTTGCTCCCGAAACATGCCGGAAGTGCCATACACGCCGTCGCTTCCGCTTGAACAGGCTGTCCTGCGAGACCTTGTCGATGGTCTGCGCGGCAGGAGCAGGCTCCCCCGCCGCTTGCCATGCTCCGCCGCCCTGCGCGCCGGCCGGAGCGTCTGGAATTTTCTCCCACGATTTTGCCGGTTTATGCAACCGCAGCGCCGAGGTGCAAGTCTAACCATGCGTAAACGGTTTCGGCGCGCGACGATGCCGCTGGTATGCATCTGAATAAACTGGAGGTTGTAAACATGAAGAAGTTTGTTTGCGCACTGATAGCGTTGGCGCTCATGCTCGCGCCCGCAGCGCTGGCCGAGCAGGCGCGTCCGCAGGAGCTGACCGCGCAGGACGGCATAATCGCCCTGGAGAACAACGCCAGCATCGACCTTGACCAGGACGGCGTGGAGGAGCTGGTGTCCTACGAGCTGAGCGAGGACGAGGATTCCATGGGCAGGATGACCGTAACCGTAAACGACGCCACCCTTGAGCTCGACGTCGAGGCGGGCCTTGACCAGCTGTACGCGGGCCGCCTGAACGGCGACTACGACGGCGTATTCCTGCTGGTGGGCGAGATGGGCCCCTCCGACGATCCGTATTCCCACATAGTGCGCTACAGCGAGGGCGCTCTGACCGATATAGGCGGCATATGCGCCCTGCCCGGGGACATAGCCATTAACGGCAACGTGCTCACCGCCGTGGTGCGCGGCCGCACGCTGCAGACCTGGTACCGCGAGGGCGACTTCGTCATAGCTTCCTCGCTCCTGTTCGACGAGAACAACGACCTGCTGCCTACGCAGTACTACGTGGCCGAGTCCCCGCGCGCGAGCTACCCCATGGGCACCGTGGTAGTGTTCAAGCGCGATGTCGAGACCACCACCGCCCTGGTCGGCGGCCAGAAGCTCACCTTCCGCGAGGGCGAGACCGCCATACTCACCGCCACCGACGACAACAGCTACGTATATGTCGTACCCGCCGACATGTCCGCGCACGACTGGCTGCCCGGCGGCTACCTGATGCTGGGCGAGGATTTCGGCTGCGTGATAGTGGACAGCGAATCCGTGTTTGCCGGCGATGTGATGGACGGGCTTATCTACGCCGACTGAGCGGCCCCCAAAGAGCGCCATTCCGAGTCATCCGCGTTCCCCGCGCAAGTGGGGGCGCGGCTTTTTGCGCCGCCGCGATGTTAAGTTTTCCCTGCAATTAGCGGCGCTGTGCGTAAAATAAACGCGCAGCGCGCCGCGAACGCCCCTAAGCGTTTGATTTAAGTTTCCGCATATGGTAGAATACTAAGAGCGAATAAGAGTCAGGAGGCGGCTTATGCAGAAATTCAACGATATAGAAGCGCTAAAGATATCCCGTGAGATAGAGCTGCGCGGCGCCGACATATACGCGCGCGCACTGAAGCTGGCCCGCAACGACGACGTGCGCGAGATACTCAGCCGACTGCATGGCGACGAGCTTCAGCACGCGGCAATATTCGAGGAGCTGAGCCGGCAGGCGCTGGAGCACGCCGAGGAGGACGAGTTCTACCCGCCCGAGGCGTCCATGTTCCTGGCCGCGTTTGCCGCGGACATCGCCTTCCCCGGCGGGCTGATGAAGCTGGCGAGCGATGAGGGGCTGAGCGATCCGCGCGTGGTACTCGAACAGGCCGTACAGGCCGAGAAGAACTCCATACTGTTCTTCCAGGAGGTCATCAGCGCCTCCTCCAACGCCACTCTGCGCAAGTATCTGGGCGACATAGTGCGCGAGGAGCGCAGCCACCTGATGGGCCTGCTCACGCAGATACGCGATCTGGGCTGACCTGCGGCGCGGCGCGCCTGCCTGCCCCGCTGAGGGCGTATATACCGGAAAGGATGTTTGTTTGATGGATTACAGGGCGGAATACGAAAAATGGCTGCGCGAGTTCGCGGACGACGCCGCGACCGTGGAGGAGCTGAAGGCGCTTGCCGGCAACGAGAAGGAGATAGAGGACCGGTTCTATACCGAGCTGGAGTTCGGCACGGCGGGCATGCGCGGCGTAATAGGCGCGGGGCTCAACCGCATGAACGTATATAATGTGCGCCGGGCCACGCTGGGTCTGGCCGACTACATCAACCAGGACCCGGCGCGCGCGCAGCGCGGCGTGGTCATCGCCTATGACTCGCGGCGCTTTTCGCCCGAGTTCGCCGAGCAGGCCGCGCTGGTGCTGTGCGCGCAGGGCATAAAGGTCTGCCTGTTCGATTCGCTGCGCCCGGTGCCCGTGCTGAGCTACGCAGTGCGCCGCCTCAACGCCATCGCCGGCATAGTGATAACGGCCAGCCACAACCCGCCCCAGTACAACGGCTACAAGGTCTACTGGGAGGACGGCGGCCAGATGCCGCCCGAGCGCGCCGGCGAGGTGCTACGGCTCATACGCGCGCGCAGCTTCACCGACGCCCGCCCCATGCCGCGCAGCGAGGCGCTCGACGCGGGCCTGCTGCGCATGATAAGCTCCGAGATAGACGACCCCTACACCGAGATGGTCAAGTCGCTGTGCGTGCAGCCCGAGCTGATGCTTGAGCTGGGCCCGCAGCTCAAGATAGTCTACACTCCCCTGCACGGCTCGGGCAACGTGCCCGTGCGCCGCGTGCTGGGCGAGATAGGCTTTACCGACGTGCATGTCGTGCCCGAGCAGGAGCTGCCCGACCCGAACTTCTCCACCGTGCGCGTGCCCAATCCCGAGGACCCGGCCGCCTTCGCCATGGCGCTCAAGCTGGCCGACGAGATACATGCCGACCTGGTATTCGGCACCGACCCGGACTGCGACCGCGTGGGCATAGCGGTGCGCGACGGCGAGGGCAACACCCACATACTCACCGGCAACCAGACCGGCTGTCTGCTGCTGGACTACGTGCTTTCCCGCAAGCAGGCGGCCGGCACGCTGCCCGCCAACGGCGCGGCCGTCAAGTCCATAGTCTCCACCGAGATGGCGCGCGCGATATGCTCGCACTATGGCGTTGAGATGATAGACGTGCTCACGGGCTTCAAGTTCATCGCCGAGCAGATACAGCGCTTCGAGGAGACCGGCGAGCACACCTTCCTGTTCGGCTTTGAGGAGAGCTACGGCTACCTGTCGGGCACCCAGGTGCGCGACAAGGACGGCGTGAACGCCTCCATGCTCATAGCCGAGACCGCCGCCTGGTACAAGACCCAGGGCATGACCATGTACGACGCGCTGCAGTCGCTGTTCCGCAAGTACGGCTTCTTCGGCGAGCGCGTGACCTCCTTCGCGCTGGAGGGCAAGGACGGCCTGGCCAAGATGAAGGAGCTGATGCTCGCGCTGCGCGCCAATCCCCCGCGCGACTTTGCGGGCTTCAGGGTGCTGGCCGTGCGCGACTACCTCGCGGGCGAGCGCACTGAGGCGGGCGAGGTGACCCGGCTCACCCTGCCGCGCTCCAACGTGCTCTACTACGAGCTCGAGGGCGGCCGCTGGATATGCGTGCGCCCCTCCGGCACCGAGCCCAAGGTAAAGCTCTACGTAAACAGCGTTTCGGACAACGCCGACACCACCGCTGCGGACCTCACCGCCATGTCCGACGCCGCCGTGAAGCTGCTGAGCGGGCTCATCTGAGCCGCATTGGGACATACCTCCGCCCATCGGCGGAGTTCATAGCACAATCGCCGCTGCCGCGCGCCAGTTTGGCTGCGCGGCAGCGGCGGTTTGTGTTTGCGGAGCGGGGTTGGGCGCAAGGGGCCGCGCAGAGTTGATTGCGCAGCGTATGGCTTGCGTGGCGCGGAAGGAGGCTTGCGCTGGCGGGAGTGGCGGAAGCGGTTGGCGATGGAGCGACTTGCCCGTTGAGCTGCGTTACGCGCGGCTACATACAAAGCGCCGTGCGTTTACCGGCACGTTTGCAATGCACAACGCGCAACATGCCCGCCACATGCAAAGCTCCGCGCGTTCCCCACGTTTGCGGGACTCGCGGCGAATGGTTGGCGATGGAGCGGGATTGCCCGTTGAGCTGCGTTACGGCGGCTACACGCAAAGCGCCGCATGTTTACCGACACGTTGGCCCTACTCATTGCACAGCGCGCAACTAGCCGCTATAAGAAAGTGCCGCGCGTTCCCCACGTTTGCGGGACTCGCGGCGAACTTTCACCATCGAAGCAGCGTTGCTCCCTGCCCGGAGTATGACGCGCCGCCATATGAAAGCGCCGCGCGTTCCATGCGTTTGCGGGACTCGCGTCGAATGGTTGGCGATGGAGCGGGATTGCCCGTTGAGCTGCGTTACGCGCGGCTACACGCAAAGCGCCGCATGTTTACCGACACGTTGGCCCTACTCATTGCA
>JBJEUC010000618.1:0-1638 GCA_051883635.1 Candidatus Fimadaptatus sp. | reverse complement strand
CCACCGCCGTGGACCTGTTCACCACCGTCATCAACTTCATACTCGTAATAACCGTAAACAAGATAAGCAGCGTGGTCAGCGAGACCAGCCTGTGGTAAGGAGGCAGTCGAGATGGTTTACAAGCGCACATTTGGCGACAGGGTGTTCGATACCATCAACTACCTGCTGCTCACGTTCCTGATGATAATTACGCTCTACCCGCTCTGGCACGTGCTCATGACCTCGTTTGCCAGTCCCGAGGCGATAACCAAGTACGGCTCCATGCTGGTGTGGCCCGAGGGCTTCAACCTCAACAGCTACAAGTACGTGCTTACCAACCCCATGATAGGCATAGGCTACCGCAATACGCTGATGCTGGTGGCGGTGGGCACGACGCTCAGCATGCTTATGACCTGCCTGGGCGCGTATGCGCTCAGCTGCAAGTGGGTCATGGGCCACAAGTTCATGGTGCTGCTGATAACGGTGCCGATGTTCTTCGGCGGCGGACTGATACCCAGCTACCTGCTGGTGCGCTCGCTGGGCCTGTACAACACGTTCTGGGCGCTGGTGCTGCCGGGCGTGGTGTCCTCCTGGAACCTGATAATGATGCGCACCTATTTCCAGGGCATACCCGAATCGCTGAGCGAATCGGCGCGCATAGACGGCGCAAACGACATAAGCATACTCTTCCGCATAATCATACCCTGCGCTGTGCCGATAATGGCGGTCATGATACTGTTCTACGCGGTGGGCTACTGGAACTCGTGGTTCGGCGCCTCGATATACCTCAAGGACCGCGACAAGTTCCCGCTGCAGCTGGTAATGCGCGGCATACTGATAAGCGGCAGCACGCGCGACTTCGATACCGGCTATATGACCGGCGCCAACAAGACGCAGATATTCAAGGGCCTCAAGTACGCCACGGTCGTGGCCTCCACGCTGCCTATTCTCTGCGTGTACCCCTTCCTGCAGAAGTACTTCGTAAAGGGCATGCTTGTCGGCTCGATAAAGGGCTAACACCGTTCCCCGCGCCCGGGCGCGCCGGGCGTAAAAATATAATCCTATATATTAGGAGGAATCAGGCATGAAAAAGTTCCTTGCACTGGCGCTCACGCTCGCTCTGGCTCTGACCATGTGCGCGCTGCCCGCTTTTGCGGACACTGCTGAGACCAAGACCTTCTCCATCTGGACCTGGCTGGGCTCCGCCGAAGGCTGGGGCTGCCAGACCTACGACGAGATACCCTGCTTCACCACCGCTGAGCAGGCCACCGGCATCGACATCGAGTGGGAGATAGAGAGCGATACCTCTACCTTCGACCTGATGATGTCCTCCGGCGACACCACCGACGGCATCTACTACGCCTGGAACCCCACCCGCACCGCCAAGTACTCTGCGGCGGGCCTGATCGTGGACATCTCTTCCTACCTGGAGGAGTACGCGCCCAACCTGTGGGCTCTTATCCAGAGCGACGAGCTCGTGCGCAAGCAGCTGTACGCGGCCGACGGCGGCATCTACTACGTGCCGTGGATCACCGCTGACCGCCGCCTGGTGTACGGCGAGGGCGTTGGCATCCGTCAGGACTGGCTGGACAAGCTGGGCCTTGCGATGCCCACCACCACCGATGAGCTGGCCACCGTGCTGAAGGCCTTCCGCGATCA
>JBJEUC010000617.1:0-6661 GCA_051883635.1 Candidatus Fimadaptatus sp. | reverse complement strand
TCGCTTCGGCGGTAACGAGTGAAGCGCGGGCAGGCCCACGGCCCGCTCGCGCTCTTACATGTATTCCAACAGTCCACGGCGGACGGCATTGCGCCCTCGCCGACAAAGCGTGTGCAGGGGACGCCGACCCCGGCCGCCCTACGCCCCCGCGCAGTCACCGCCTATCGCTTCGACGGTAACGATTGAAGCGCGGGCAGGCGCGCAACGGCGCAAAAAGTGGCGGACGGCAGCGCGCCTGCCGCCGACAAAGCGTGTGCTGGGGGAAGCCGACCACGGTCGCCCTACGCCCCCGCGCAGTCACCGCCTATCGCTTCGGCGGTAACGAGTGAAGCGCGGGCAGGCCCACGGCCCGCTCGCGCTCTCACATGTATTCCGACAGTATGCGGCGGACGGCTGCGCGCCCTCCGCAGGCAACGCAATGGGCGGGGGAACCTCCCCCGCCCCAAATGCCCCGCCGTCAGGCGTCCCCGCTGTCCGGCGTCATAACGCTGGTGAGGCCCACCACGCTCTCAACGGGCAGCGTGACCAGCGCCGTATGCGCCTGGGAGTGTATGCCCGCCTTTTCCATTATCGCGCGCATTATGGCGTCCTTGTCGCGGTGGCTGACCACTATCAGCGCCATGTCCTTCTCCGAGGCTATCGATACGCCGAAGAAGCGCGTCGTATAGTCGGTGCCCGTGCCCTTGGCGTGAATTATCGTGCCGCCGCGCGCGCCGGCCGTCCGCGCCGCGTCCATCACCTGCTCGACGCAGCCGCGCTCGGTTATTGCCACCAGCAGATCGTAGGGGAATACAGGCTGCCTGCCCTCCATTTCCGTCACCTCGCCAATGATAACATTTTGCTTTTCCATCAGATACTTCATGCTGCTCGCGCCGCCTATGCTGCTCACGGGTATGGTCAGCGCGATGCCGTTGCCGGGCATGTTTATGCCCAGCTGCGACACCATGCCGCGCATGGCCCGCTCCGCGTGGGCATGGTCGGCCATTGTCACCATCACGGTCTTTTCGGTCTGCTCCAGGCCCAGCAGGTTGAGCGTCGCCTTCACCGCCGTGCCCTGGCCGGGCGTGGAGAATATCGCCGACATGGCCTCGCCCTGGAGGAACCTCTCGTATGCGGATTCGTATTCCCGCTTGGTAATTATCATCAGCAGTCTTATGCCGTTCAAGCGATTCACCTCTTACAGATCGATGATGTCTTCCACGGGTTCTGCCTCGTTGGCGGTACCGGGCTTAGCGCCGCGCTGCTTGAAGCGGTAGTACACGCCCAGTATCTGTATCGTGATGAGCGGCGTCATAGCCACCATCGCCACCACGCCAAACGCATCGGCCACCACGTCGCCGCCCAGCGCCGTGCATGCGCCTATCGCAAACGGCAAAAGGAACGTGGCCGTCATCGGGCCGGAGGCGACCCCGCCCGAGTCAAACGCTATGGAAGTGAATATCGGCGGCACAAAGAACATGAGCAGCAGCGCCAGCGCATAGCCCGGTATCAGCAGCGCCAGCACCGGCAGCCCGGTAAGTATGCGCACCATAGCCAGCCCTACCGACGCCGAAACGCCTATCGACAGGCTGATGCTCATGGCCTTTGGCGGTATCGCGCCCGCCGTTATCTCGTACACCTGCTTGTTTAGCACATGCACGGCCGGCTCGGCCGCCACCACGAAGTAGCCCATTATCATGCCTATGGGCACCAGTATCCAGTTGAAGTCCAGCCGGGCCAGCTCCTGACCGATAAAGTTGCCCACCGGCATAAAGCCCACGTTCACGCCCAGCAGGAAGAGCACCAGCCCTACATACGTATAGACCAGGCCCACGATTATGCGCACCAGCGCGGAGCGGCTAAGGTGCAGCAGGGTAAACTGCATTATGAAGAAGAACGCCGCGATGGGCGCAAGCGCCATCGCCACCTCCTTGCAGTATTTGGGCAGCGCGGTCATAAACTGCCTGCCCAGTTCGGTGGAGGTATCCGCCGCGGCGACCGCCTCCGACACGTAAGCGCCGCCGTCTGGATGGTAGAGCATGCCCAGGACCATTACCGCCAGTATCGGCCCCACCGAGCACAGCGCCACCAGGCCGAAGCTGTCGTTTTCGGCGTCCCGGTCATTGCGTATCGCCGAAACGCCCACGCCCAGCGCCAGTATGAACGGTACCGTCATCGGGCCCGTGGTCACGCCGCCCGAGTCAAAGGCCACCGCCAGGAACGACTCGGGCACGAACTGGGCCAGTATGAACACCAGCGCATAGCAGCCCAGCAGCAGATACGACATGCGCACGTGCAGCAGTATGCGCATCAGCCCCACCACCAGGAACAGGCCCACGCCCACGCCCACGGCTACCATCAGCACCATGTTGGGCACGCCCGGCACCTGCTCGGCCAGCACCTGCAGGTCCGGCTCGGACAGCGTTATCAGCATGCCCACTATGAAGCCCACCAGAGCTATCACCCATATCCGGCGCGAGCGCGTTATCGCCGTGCCCACGTGCTGGCCTATCGGCGTCATGGCCAGGTCCGTGCCCAGCGTGAACAGGCCCATGCCCAGTATAAGCAGCGCCGCGCCTATTATGAAGCCCATCATGGCGTTGTTGGGCACCGGCACCAGCGTAAAGCATATCAGAAATACCAGCGCCGTTATCGGCAGCACCGAGGTTATCGCCTCGCGCCACTTTTCCCGCAGTATACTGCGTCCCTTTTTCGGCATTACATCCATCCTTTCCACAGTCGTTGGGTTCAGTGCGGCCCTGGGCCCGCCCCTTGAGCGGCCCATCTCCATACATTCTAGCATTCCCCTTGGGCGCATGTCAATGGCGCGCCGGCGCTTCCCGGGGAGCCGCATGCGCGGCGATGTGCAGCCGGGAGCGGCGCAAGCGGTGATGCTGCACCCGGGAGCCGATTATGCCGAGCAAACGCCGCTTCCCCGCCGTTCCCGCACCGAAAGGCCAAAGCCCTTCGGCGGACGCGCATGTGTCTGCGTGGGAGCTTGCCCGCCGCCTGCCGTATCGTCTGCATTTGACAAGCAGCCGGGACAGCGCGCGCTCACTCCGACCGGCCCGGACGCCCCGTGAGCGTCTTTCGGGTTCTGCACCACCTCGCGCGGGGAATGCTTCGCCCAAGGAGCAAATTCTGCCGAGCAAACGCCCGCTTACCCGCCGTTCCCGCACCGAAAGGCCAAAGCCCTTCGTCTGACGCGCATGTGTCTGCGCGGGAGCTTACCCGCCACCCGCCGCATCGTCTGCATTTGACAAGCAGCCGGGACAGCGCGCGCTCACTCCGACCGTCCCGGATGCCCCGAGAACGTCTTTCGGGTTCTGCACCACCTCGCGCGGCAGCCATGCCCGGCGGCGCATACGCCGGGCGCGCGGGGAATGCTCCGCATAATGAGCCAATTTGCATTCACCCTTCGGCGCATGTCAATAGCGCGACGACGCTTCCCGGGGAACCGCCCGCGCGGCGGTAGGCAGATGGGAGCGGCGCGCTCACGCCGACCGGCCCGGACGCCCCGTGAGCGTCTTTCGGGTTCTGCGCCACCTCGCGCGGCAGCCGTGCCCGTCATCAAATACGCCGGGCATGGCCATTGTCAAGAGCAAAGACCGCTTGCCCGCCGCCTCCGCAGCTGCGCGGCCTTCAGGCGCAAGCCGTTTGGGAACAGCGGCGTGTGCGCCTGCACATCCGGCACGCCTCATCGAAAAGGCCCCTGTTACAAGTAAAGGAAGCGGCGAATGCTCTGCCGTTTCCTTTATCATGCGCATGTTGCGCGCCCTGCGTATCTCCGCGCGCGGGGCTAGGGCCTGCAGTTGCCGCAGGGCGAATAGCCCTCGCTCAGGGCCTGCTCGCGAGTGTCCAGTATCACGCGGTTCTTTTCGGCGGGCAGCGTGCCGCAGTCGGGCCGATGGAACTTGTGCGATCTGACATTGCCTATGTAGTAGTCCTCTGCGGCGGCAGTGCCCGCGTCGCGCTCGGCCGTCACCTCGAGCGTGCGTCCGTCGCTCTGCACGGTTATCGTGCCGTTCTCATCCGTGCGCAGCACGCGCGCGCCTGCCGCGTACAGCCGCTCAAGTGCATCCGAGTGCGGGTGGCCAAAGTCGTTGTCCGCGCCCACCGATATCACGGCCCAGGCCGGCGACACCTGCTCAAGAAACTCCGCGCCCGAGGACGAGCCCGCGCCGTGATGCCCCACCTTGATGAGGTCGGCGTCCAGCTCCGCGCCCGCCTCCATGAGCGCCTGCTCCTCGGCCGCGCCCGCGTCGCCCGTGAGGAGCAGCGAGGTAGCGCCGTAGCGCACCATGAGCACGAGCGAGTTGTCGTTCATGTCCTCCAGCGCGCTGATGGGCGCCAGCACGCTTATGCTCGCGCCGCCCAGCCTGAGCTCGTCGCCCGCCGCGAGCGTGCCTATGGCCATCCCCCTTTCGGCCGCTATGCGCTTGAACACGGCGAAGCGGTTGAGGTCGTAATCCGTGGTGTTTGCATACACGGCATCCACCCCGACCGCGCTCAGCGGCCCGCACAGCCCGCCCACGTGGTCGTCGTGCGGGTGGGTGTTTATCATATACCTGAGGCTGTCTATGCCCAGCTCGCCCAGCAGCGCCACCAGCTTCGAGCTGCTGTCGGCCGTGCCGCCGTCCACCAGCATGCTCTCGCCGTCGCAGGTGATATGGCAGCTGTCGCCCTGGCCCACGTCGATAAAGCGCGCCGTCAGCTCAGCCTGCGCGCTCAGCGGCAGCAGCATGAGCGCCGCCGCCAGCAGGAGAGCCATGAGCCGCCTTACGCCCGGCGCGCTCATTCCTGCGCGCCCAGCAGCTGCACGCTGCCGGTGGGCAACTCGCGCGATATGCGCTCCAGCGCTATGTTATCCATCAGCACCGTGAGCAATGTGCCGTCGTCCTCGTATTCCTCCGCCAGCACCTTGCCCTGGCCGTATATGCGGCTGAGCAGCTGCCCCTTGTCGTAGGGCACCTTTACGCGCACGCGGTGCAGCAGCGCGGCGGCGCGGCGCTGTATCTCGCGCACCAGCTCGTCCAGACCCTCGCCCGTGCGGGCCGATATGTACAGCTGGCCCTTGGGCAGCGGCGTGCGCTCATCCAGCGCGTCGCACTTGTTGAAGGCCTCTATCACGGGCTTGCCGCCTGCGCCCAGCTGTGCGAGCACCTCGCCCACGGTCCTGCGCTGCTCGCGCCAGGCAGGGTTGGCCGCGTCGGATACCACCACCAGCAGGTCTGCCTGCACCACCTCCTCCAGCGTGGCCTTGAACGCGCTCACCAGCTCGTGCGGGAGCTTGTTTATGAAGCCCACCGTGTCGGTTATCAGGCACATCTGGTTGTCGGGCAGCTCCAGTCTGCGCGTGGTTGTGTCCAGCGTGGCAAAGAGCTTATCCTCCGCCAGCACGTCCGCGCCCGAAAGCCGGTTGAGCAGCGTGGACTTGCCGGCGTTGGTATAGCCCACCAGCGCCACCACCGGGGTGCCGTTCTTCTGCCGCTGCTGGCGCTGCAGGCCGCGCTGCATGGCCAGCTCCTTAAGCTCGGCGTTCACGTCGCCTATGCGGCGGCGTATGTAGCGCCGGTCCTGCTCCAGCTTGCTCTCGCCGGGGCCGCGCGTGCCAATGCCGCCCGCCAGACGGCTCAGCGCCGTGCCCTGGCCGGTCAGGCGCGGCAGCCTGTACTGCAGCTGCGCCAGCTCCACCTGCAGCTTGCCCTCGCGCGACTGGGCGCGCTGGGCGAATATGTCCAGTATCAGCCCGGTGCGGTCGATACACTTTACGCCTATGCGCTCCTCCAGGTTGCGCAGCTGCGCGCCGGTCAGCTCGTCGTCGAATATGCATATGTCGACGTCCAGCGCCTGCGCTGTGAGCGCCAGCTCCTCCGCCTTGCCCGAGCCGATGTAGGTGGCCGGGTCGGGCTTGGGCAGGCGCTGCAGCACGCGCTCCACCGTGACCGCGCCCGCCGTGTCGGCCAGCGCCGCCAGCTCCGCAAGCGATTCGGCGCTGTCCACCGAGACCAGCAGCGCGCGCTCCTCCTCGCTGGCCACGCCGGACCAGGCGCGCACGCGGCCGTCGGCCAGCAGTATCTCGCGCATCCACGCCTCCTGGGGTATGCGCGTCACGTCCACGCCCGGCTGCTCCAGCACCTCGGGCGCGTTGCCCGCGCCCATATCGCCCAGAAAGCCCACGCCTATCTCGCGCGCCGCGCCGCCCCTCACGCTCACCGCGGCCATGGCGTCGAAGTTCATGCTCCTGAGCGCCTGCCGGTCCACGCCCGAAAGGCGCGCCTCGCCCTCGGGGTGGGTGTGTATGCAGCGTATCATGGACAGGCGGCCCGGGTTGCGGCGCAGCCGCAGGCTCCTGAGCGGCACGCTCTCCGGCCCGCCCACCGTTATGTCCAGCACGCGCCCGTCGCGGCTTATATATACGCTCACCTCGCGGTTGCACTGGCCCGAAAAGGCCGCTATGCGCTCTATCAGCTCGGGCGGCGCGAAGCAGTCGCCCTCTATCTCCATATCGTACAGCTCCCGCAGCCGCTCCAGCGCCGACTGCCGTATGCCCTCCGTGTTGCCGTTTATCCTGTTCTCGTTCATGGAACCTCCCGTTATCCGCTCATGTTTCAGCCCCGCGGGCCGCATCCGGGCGCGACCGCCCGGCCGCGCAGCACCCGCCCTTCCATTATATACCATC
>JBJEUC010000616.1:0-6681 GCA_051883635.1 Candidatus Fimadaptatus sp. | reverse complement strand
GAATACTCGTCAAAGCCGTTTATCATGCAGGACGAGGGCATTGGCCCATGGAACGTGACCATGTCGGCATACTTGCCGTAGGCCAGCAGCAGCGCGGTTATGTCGCTGTAGCCCAGGAACAGCTTGGGATGGCGGCGGGCGGCGTCAAAGTCCAGCCGATCCAGTATGCGCGGCGTGCCGTAGCCGCCCCGCGTGCAGATTATCGCATCCACCTCGTCGTCCAGGAACATGTCGTTCAGGTCGCGGGCGCGCAGCTCGTCGGTGCCCGAGAGGTAGCCGTAGCGCGCGCCGGCGCTAGCGCCCACCTTTACCCTGTAGCCCATGTCCTCCAGCAGCCTTATTGAGCGCTCCAGCCCGTCCTCGGTGCGTATCGCGCCCGAGGGGCCCACCAGGCCCAGCGTATCGCCGGGGCGCACCGCCTTTGGCTTTATCATATGTCGCTTTCCTCCTCGCGTCTGATTTCCGTTTACAGTATGAAGAACAGCGTGCGCAGCACCTCGTACCAGTCGCCTGCGCGGAAGCTGACCGTATGCACGCCGTGCCTGACCACGCCCGGGTAGAACCCGGCCTTGTACGCGGCCACATGCTCACGGAAGTTTATCTCCACGTTGAACACATCCGGCATATCGGGCATTATGCGGCTTATGTCCCTGTCGAGCGCGCGCCGGGCGGCCGCCTCTATCTGCTTTACGGCCTGCGCGGGGTGTATGGACACGCTGCCGCCGCCCACGCCGCGGCTCACCGGCACGGCCTCCATGCCGGGATTGAACTCCTGCGCCCAGGCGCACAGGCCCTCGTCGCCCGTGACCAGCAGCGAGGGCACGCCCGTGTAGGTGGCCGTCATCATGTTGATGTAGAGTTCGCTGGCCTTTATGCCGTTTATCAGCACGTAGTTGTTCTTCAGGTTCATGGTATGGGACAGCGGGTTGGCGTCCGAGCCCGCGCCCGAATGGTAGCCCGTGTAGAACGCGCCGTCAAAGCTCTTGTCCAGCCCGGCCATCATGATGTACGGGTCGCGCGTCCAGCTGCGCAGTATGCGGGTCTGCTCGGGCAGCACGGACGGGTCAATGTTGCGCGCGTAGTCGTGCGCGTCCTTCACCAGCACCTCGTCCGCGCCGGCCGCCAGCGCGCCCCGGCAGGCCGCCGCCACCTCCCGCGACATCTGCGCGCGGAAGTAATCGCCCTGGCTCTCCTTCAGCTCGGTCTCGTCCCAGGCCACTATGCCCGCGGTGCCCTCTATGTCGGAGCTTATGAATATCCTCTTCATGCCCTTGTCTCTCCCTTCGGTAACGTGCCTCAGCCGTTCAGGTAGTCCAGCACCAGCCGCGCCTGCAGCTCCGCGCCCAGAGTCAGCGCGCGCTCGTCTATGTCCATCTCACTGGAATGCAGCGGCGCGCAGTGCGCGGCCGCGTTCCCGTCCCGCGCCACGCCCAGGTGATAGAACGCGCCCGGCGCCGCGTTGCAGAAGTACGCAAAGTCCTCCACGCCCAGCGAGGGCGCTTCCTTCATATGCACATGCTCCTCGCCCAGCCGCGCGCGCAGCACACGCAGCGTGCGGTCCAGCGCCTCGCGGTCGTTTATCAACGCGCAGTAGCCGGAATGCGTCTTAAGCTCGGCGCTGCCGCCCATCGCAGAGGCGATGCCCGTTACCAGCGCGCCTATCTCCGCCTTCATGCGCTCGCGCGTCTCGGGGCTGAGCGTGCGCAGCGTGCCCTGCAGGCGCACCTCGTCGCATATTATGTTGGGCGCGCTGCCGCCCGATATGCAGCCTATCGATACCACGGCGCTGTCCAGCGGCGATACGCGCCGGCTCACCTGCTGCTGCAGCGCGGAGATTATCTGCGCCGCTATCGCTATCGCGTCCACGCCCAGCTGCGGCGAAGCGCCGTGGGCCTTCCTGCCGCGCACGGTTATGTCGATATCGTCGCTGGAGCCGTTGAGCGCGCCGTAGCGCGTCTCGATATCGCCCACCGGCATGTAAGGCATTACGTGCAGGCCCAGCACGTAGTCCACATGCGGGTCCTCCATGCAGCCCAGGCGTATCATGGGCTCGGCGCCGCCCACCGTCTCCTCGGCGGGCTGGAACAGCAGCTTCACGTTGCCGCGCAGCTCGTCCTTCATATCGTTCAGCAGCCGCGCCGCGCCCAGCAGTATGGTCACGTGCGCGTCGTGGCCGCAGGCGTGCATGCGGCCCGGCACCTGGGAGCCGTATTCGCGCCCCGGCGCCTCGGTGAGCGGCAGCGCGTCCATGTCGGCGCGCAGGCCCACCGTGCGGCCGGGCTTTGCGCCGCGTATCAGGCCCACCACGGCCGTATAGCCGGGATACTCGCTGTGCTCTATGCCCAGCGCGTCCAGCTCGCCCATTATCAGCTTCTGCGTTTCGTACTCCTGCTCGCCCAGCTCGGGGTGCATGTGTATGCGCCGCCGTATGCCGGTAAGGTAACTGTCAAGGGCCTGCGCCCTTGCCGTAAGCTCGTCCATAGTCATACTCTCCTTCTACTGCCCGCCCAGCGCGGCGCACACCCCGACCACCTCGCCGCCGCGCAGATACAGCCGCGGCACGCGCGCCGTGACGCGCGCCAGGGCCTCGTTGCGGTTGGTGTCCGCCCAGTCGGCGTACTCCATTATGGGCACCTCGCGCCCGCCAAACAGCACTACCTCGTCGCCCACCTGCACGCCCGGCACGTCGGTCACGTCGGCCATCAGCTGATCCATGCAGGCCAGGCCCGCCACCCGGCAGCGGCGGCCGCGTATGCTCACCTCGCCGCCGTACTTGCTGGCCGCGCGCGCGTACCCGTCGCCATAGCCCGCGCATATCGTCGCCAGCACGCTGGGCCGCTCGGCGCGGAACAGATAGTCGTACCCCGCGCCCTCGCCCGGCTCCAGCCGGCTTATATTGGTCACGCGCGCCTTGAGCGCGGCTATGACCGGCTCGGCGGTAATCGGGTCGTCGTAGCGGCTGGGCCACACGCCGTAGAGGAACGCGCCCACGCGCACCATGTCGCGCTGCTGCCCGGGGTATCGCACCATGCCTATGCTGTCGTCTATATGCACATAGCGGGGCGTTATGCCCTGCGCGCGAAGGTACTCCACGGCCGCGTCGAAGCGGGCGAACTGGCGCGCGTCCTCCTCGGCGTTGACCAGCGCCAGGTGCGAATACACGCCCTCCAGCCGCAGCCCCGGCGTGCTCAGCGCCTCCGCCAGCGCCGCAAGCGCGCCCTCCGTACAGTCAAAGCCCAGCCGGTGGAAGCCCGTGTCCAGCTTGGCGTGGACGCGCAGCCCGCACCGGGCCGCCGCGCGCGCCTGCTCCGCCGTCCATATGGTGCATACCAGGTCCTGCCGCGCCGCCTGCGCCATGCAGCGCACGGGCGTATCGCCCAGTATCATTATCTGCGCCGCGGGCAGCGCGCGCCTGAGCTGCAGCGCCTCGTCCAGGCAGGCCACGGCCAGCATGTCAACGCCCGCCGCCGAAAGTGCGCGGGCGATGGGCAGGGCGCCCAGCCCGTACGCGTTTGACTTCACCACCGCCGTGAGCGCGCAGTCCGGCCCGATAATCGAGCGGCACTTGCGCACATTGCGCTCCAACGCATCCAGGTCTACCTCCAGCCAGGCGCGTTCACGGTATATTGACGCATCCATATCCATCGCTCCACAGGCGGCCAGGCCGCTTCATAATTATTCACAGCGATATCATACCCCCGCCGCCCGCGTTTGTCAACCTTGCGCGCATGAAACTCGCCTGCCGCCGCGCAACGCGCCTGCGCAACACCTTGTAATTGACATATAGCGCCGTTTTGCGCTATAATCTGATTAGCGCAGAACGGCTCGGATTGCATATTTTTGTTATCATAAACGCTTTTGCGGTTTTGAAAAACATGCAAACTGCGCGGCATAGAATATTTAATGCAGGAGGATCTATCCATGGCCCGTAGCGGGAGCGTCAATGCGCCCGGCGGCGCGGACGAAGCGCGTCCGATGCGCCGGCATATACCGCTGATATGCCTGATAGCGCTGCTGGCGGTATCGGCATTCAACATAGCGCGCATTGCGATACTTGTGGACATGCAGTTTGACGCCTTTTTGCAGGAGCTGAGCCAACAGACGGCCAAGACGATGGACGAGCGCGTACACTGCCAGATATCGCAGCTGGACGCGACCGGCAACATGCTCATAAAGGTGAAGCCCGGGACCTACTCAAGCTATGTTTCCGCGCTGCGCACGCATCTTTCCGACTACAAGCGCATGGGCATAATCGCGCCCAACGACGTGGTCTACTCCACCTACGGCGAGCCCCGCCCGCTTGAAGAGTTCGACGAGCGCGTGCAGCTGCTGCTCAAGTCGCATTCGGGCACATACGGCCTGCTGTCCCAGGTATATTACGATGAGGCCGACGGCCGGCCCGTGATAATGTGCGCCGTAAACATGCCCTCCCGGGGCTACGTGCCCGGCATGCTCTACGGCGTGATGGACATGGAGCGCTTTACGGAGATAGTGATGGGCGACATGTACGAGCAGTACGTGTGCGTCACCGACCAGGACGGCGGCATGATATTCCTGAGCGATTCCCTGCGCGAGCTGACCGACCAGAGCGGGCTGGAGCCGCTGCGCGAAACGCTCCAGGCCTCGGTCAAGGACAACTACTCGGTATGCAGCTGGAACGGCTTCAAGCTGACCACCTCGCAGCTGGGCTTCAACGGCTGGGTGCTCACTCAGCTCACCCCCCGCATCAGCCTTTGGGACGGCGACATGAGCGCGTCGATGATCGTCCTCATAACCTCGCTGCTGCTGCTGGCGCTGGTCATATCCGTCACCTCGTACCGCGTGCTGCGCCGCGCCCGGGGCAGCGAATACATGGTGCGCGAGGCGGGTATAGACCGGCTCACCGGCATAAACAACCACTTGGGCTTCCGCACCGCCGCTGAATCGCTGCTCAGGCGCAACAGCCTGCAGCGCTACGCGCTGGTGTTCATGCGCACCGACGTGCAGGAGCTCATGGGCGCGCGCTATGGATACGATTCGGGGCGCAGCATACTGGAGGACATCGCCCGCACCATCAGCGCCGAATGCGAATCGGGCGAGACCTGCGCGCGTCTGGACGGCGGCCAGTTCCTCATGCTGCTGCGCTTCAGCGACACCGCCGACATGCTGCTGCGCATAAAGGCGCTCAACTCCCATCTGCTCACGCTGTGCCCCCTGCGCACGCACATGCACTACGGCATATGCGTGGCCGACGAGCCCGGCACGCCCCTTGACCAGATGATAGAGCGCGCCTCCGAGGCGGCGCTGCGCGTGACGCGCAAGGGCGACCTGGTGGGGCTGTACGACAACGAGCTGCACCTGCGCCAGCAGCGCGACGAGGCCCTGCTCAACCGCGCCCAGGAAGCGCTCGACCAGGGCGAGTTCGAGGTGCGCTACCGCCCGCTGCGCGATATAGCCACCTCCGCGATAGTCGGCGCGGAGGCCGTGCCGCTCTGGCATCAGCCCGACGGCTCGGTGCTTGCGCCCGCCGAATACGTGCCGCTGCTCACGCGCAACTTCATGATGGGCCCGCTCAACATGTTCGTATTAGAGCGCGTATGCAATGACATGCACGCCGAGGCCCAGGCCGGCCGCACGCCCGAGCGCGTGATGATCAACCTGTCGCGCGACAACCTGGTGGACGGCATGTTCGCGCCGCGCGCGCTGCAGCTCATGCAGCAGTACGGCATAAGCGGCGCGCGCCTTGAGGTGCTGCTCAACGAGGCGGTGTTCGCCTACGAAGGCGCGCTCACCTCCAACGTTATCAGCCGCCTGCACGACGAGGGGATTCGCGTATGCGTGAGCGACTTTGGCCGCGGCTCGGCCTCGCTGCGCATATTCGGCGACATGCCCGTGGACGCCATACGCCTCTCCCACGAGTTCGTCGAGAGCTGCTGCGAATCGGAGCGCGGCCAGAACCTGCTGCACAGTCTGGGCGCGATGACCTCCGCCTTCGGCGTGGACATGTACGCAAGCGGCCCGCTCACCGACGCACAGCAGCGCATGCTCCGCGAGTGCGGCTGCGCGCGCACCGAGAGCGACGAGTTCTGCTCGCTGAGCGAGGTGCGCAACGTGTCCCTCGCCGCGCACGACCCGTTTGATGACTGGGCTTGAGTTGACTTGGGGATTCGCTTACCGCCGCGCCGCCCCTCCCGCGATGGGAGGGGCGGCGCTTGCGTTGGGGGCGCGGCGTTGGCGGGTGACGCGGGAGGATGCAGTACCAGCGAAAGGCCTGAGCCGCGCACGACCCATTCGACGACTGGGCTTGAGTTGACTTGGGGATTTGCTTACCGCCGCGCCGCCCCTACCGCGATGGGATGGGCGGCGCTTGCGTTGGGGCGCAGCGTTGGCGGGTGGCGCAGGAGGATGCAGTACCAGCGAAAGGCCGGGCCGCGCGGGCAGCTTTTCCCGCAGTTACCGCGCCCGGGCCGGGTGAAACTCCCACAAAGAGCGTGAGCGCCTGCATCGCTTGCCAAAGTGCTATTGAGTCAACAAAAGCACGAAAGGAGTTCCTCCTTCCGCGCTCATACTGTCAAAACCCCGGGGAGAGCGCGAGAGGGCCAAAGCCCTCTCGCGCTTCAATCGAATCCGGCGGCGTGTACGCCGGATTCGCGGCAATTTCTTCGGAGGGGAGCTTGCCCCCCGGAGAAGAAATTGCTTCCT
>JBJEUC010000615.1:0-6692 GCA_051883635.1 Candidatus Fimadaptatus sp. | reverse complement strand
GCGGATAGGTGCGCGGGGTGCCTCATAAGGCCGTTGCCCCAACGCTGCTTCCGACGCACACGCACACGGAAGCGAATGAAGCCTGAGCGGACTTGGGCCGGCGCGCTCTGTCGCGTTTTTTCGATAGGCAGACGCCGAGCTTCAATCGAACCCGGCGGCATGTACGCCGACCTGTCGCAATATGCAGTTGCCTGTTGCCCGACCGGCCCTGAACCGGTCGGGAGGCCGAATACAGGGCGCTTGCGTAGGCCGGCGGCGTCTCCACCCGCCGCCGCGCCGCGCGCTTTAGCCCCGATCCTTGCCCACGAAGAACAGCGCCACCGTGCCCGGGCCGGAGTGCGCGCCTATTACCATGCCGATGTAGCTGACAAGGGTCACTTCCAGGCCGAAGCGCTCCTTTATCATGGCCGCGACGGACTGCGCGTCCTCCAGGCAGTCGCCGTGGCCGATGTATATGGGCGAGCCCGGCTCGAGCTGCTGCTCCTCCATGCGGTCCACCAGCGCCTTGAGCGCGCGCTTGCGGCCGCGCTCCTTGCTCATGGCGATGAGGTGGCCCTCGTCGTCCACGTGCAGCACGGGCTTTATCGAGAGCATGGTGCCGATGGCGGCGGTGGCGGCCGATATGCGCCCGCCGCGCTTGAGGAACTTGAGGTCGTCGACCGTGAACCAGGCGTTGAGGCGCGGCTTGATGGTCTCCACCCACGCGGCCAGCGCATCCACGTCCTCGCCGGTGCGCTCCAGGCGCTCGGCGGTCATTATGGCCAGCATGCCCTCCATGAGCGAGGGGCAGAGCGTATCCACGACGGTCAGCTTGCGCTCGGGGAACTCGCCTCTCAGCTCGTTTGCGGCCAGCATGCCGTTGGAGCAGGTGCCGCTGAGCCCCGAGGAAAACGCCAGGTACAATACGTCGTCGCCGTTTTGCAGGTGCTTCTTCATCTGGCCGTACAGGTAGTCGGAGTTGAGCTGCGAGGTAGTGGCGACCTCGCCCGCGCGCAGGCGCTCGTAGTTGCGATGGTTGTCGGTCTGACCGGCTATATCCAGCTGTTCCTCCGCGCCGAACTGGAACACCATCGGAACCACTTCCAGGCAGGGATGGGCGTCGATATATTCGCGCGGCAGATCGCAGGTGGATTCGGTCATTATGATGGTAGACATTGTCGGTCTCCTTTCGAGGTGCAGGGTAGTGGGATTACACAAAGTATAGCATACCGGCTTACTTATTGCAATACGCGCGGGGAGCGACAATTCTGCGCATCTGTCAGCCCAGCCCGAGCGCATACAGCCCTATGCCCAGCGCGCCGCACAGCGCCATCACCAGTATCGGGTTCAGCCTGCGCAGGCGCATGAGGGCCAGCGCGCCTGCAAACAGCAGCACCCCGCCCCAGTTGACCGATTCCAGGCTCATCGCGCCTTCGCCGAAGGCGACCATGGTGAGTATCGACAGCGCCGCCGAGGCGATGAGCGCCACCACGGTGGGCCTCAGGCAGCTCAGCACCGACTGCATGCCGCCCGAGGCGCGGTAGCGCGCATACAGCCAGGACATCAGCGATACGATTATCAGCGAGGGCGCGATGCAGCCCAGCGTGGCGACGAGCGCGCCCGGCAGCCCCGCGAGCCTTATGCCCACGAAGGTGGCGGCGTTGATGGCGATGGGGCCGGGCGTCATCTCGGCTATCGTGATGAGGTCGGTGAACTCGCGCAGCGAGAGCCAGCCGTAGTGGCCCACGACCTGGGACTGTATTATCGGCATGGCGGCATACCCGCCGCCTATCGAGAACATGCCTACCTGCAGGAAGCTGAGGAAGAGCTCAAGGTATATCATGCGCCGCGCCTCCTTATGCGCGCGGCCAGCAGCCGCGCAACGCCCAGCGCCGCAGCGCACAGTATTATCAGTATCACGTTCACCCTGAACACAGCCGCGGCCACGAACGCGCCCGCCATTATGCATAGGGACAGCGCGCTGCGCTCGCGCACGACCTTGGCGCCCAGGTTCCAGACCACGTCGCAGATGACGGCCGCCACGCCCGCCTGCATGCCCCTGAGCGCCGCCGCCACCCAGCGGTTGGTCGCAAACGCCTCATAGAACAGCGATATGACCGACAGTATCGCCACCGGCGGTATCACCGTGCCCAGCACCGCCGCCAGCATGCCCCGCGTGCCCGCTACGCGCCGCCCCACCAGTATGGCGGCGTTTACCGCTATGGCCCCCGGAGCGCTCTGCGCCAGCGCGGTCATGTCCAGCATCTCCTCCTCGCTGAGCCACCCAAGCTCGTCGACGAACCGGCGCTTCATGAACGTGACTATCACAAAGCCGCCGCCAAAGGTAAACGCGCTGATGTACAGCATGGACGTGAACAGCGTAAGCAGCGTGCTTTTGCCGCCCGCGGGCAGCCTGCGTTCCTTTTCCATGTTCATTCCCCCTCCTTTATCATGATATCGCTTGCGCATCGATATGTAAAATGCTAGTATTTAATGGAAAGGATAGCAAAATTGCTATGAACAGGGGGCGGACGCATGACCATACGGCATATACGGGTGTTCCTCGCGGTATATCGCACGCTGAGCATGACGCGCGCGGCCGAGGAGCTGCACATGGTGCAGCCGGCGGTGACGCGCTCGATACAGGAGCTGGAGCGCTACTACGGGGTGAAGCTGTTCGAGCGGCTGGGGCGGCGGCTGTACGCCACCGACTGCGCGCGGGAGCTGTACGGCTACGCGTCGCATATCGACGATACGTTTGGCGAGATGGAAAAGCGCCTGCTAAACCGGGACGCCTCGGGCGTGCTGCGCGTGGGGGCCACGCGCACGATAGGCAACTGCGACCTGGCGCGCATAGTGAGCCGGTTTCAGGCGGAAAACCCTGGGCTGCGCGTGCGCGTGCGCATAGACAACGGCGCGGAGCTGGAGCGGGCGCTGCTGGCCGACGAGCTGGACATGGCGCTGATGGAGGGCGCGCAGACCGCGCCCGAGCTGGCGGCGCAGCCCTACGGGGGCGACCGGCTGACGCTGATAGCGCCGCCCGACTGCGCGCTGGGGGACAGCGTGCGCCTTGAGGAGGCGCTGAACTACCCCCTGCTGATGCGCGAGGAGGGCAGCGCTTCCCGCGCGGTGGCGGAGCGCGTGCTGGAGGCGCACGGGCTCGCCGTGGAACCGGCCTGGGAGAGCGCCAGCACGCAGGCGCTGGTGCACGCGGTGGCCGCCGGGCTGGGGGTGGCGCTGCTGCCCGACAGGCTGGTGCGCGGCGCGGCGGAGCAGGGCAGCGTGCGCATATGCGCAATAGAGGACGCGGAGCTCAGGCGCACATACAGCATAGTGCATCACCGCCACAAGTACATAACGCCCGCCGCGCGCCGGTTCATGGAGCTGTGCCGCGCGCCGGAGGACGGCTGAAGCGGAGGGTGGCGGGAGGGCGGATGACTGGCGCAGGACAGGGTGTGGTGGCTGGCGGCGGTATGGGTAGGTTCAGGCGCATACGGCGGTGTGCGCCGGGACATGATGGTCTGCCGGAGTCAGTGTGCTCCCTGCCTGTCGGCCTGCCGAAAGCCCAAGTTTTGCCCAGGCAAGCCGAGCACCTGCCTGGCTTCAACCGCACACAGAGGCGCGCGGCGGGTACGGGCAACCTGCCGGCTGCTCATGCTCCCCACCTGCCGGCCTGTCAGAATATTTTTATCAGTCCGAGGTATATGGACGAGCCCTTCAAGCAATACTTGTAACAGGAAGTATATGAGGGGTGACGGATATATGCAGGCAAGGACGGGCAGGAACGGATGGAGCGAGCAGGAGACGGAGGAGCTGATGGAGCAGGCGCGCCGCGCGAGGGAGGAAGGACGCCCGCTGCGCGAGGTGTTCGAGGCGACGGCCTTCCGGACGGGCCGCAAGCCCAACAGCATACGCAACTACTACTACGCGCGCAGCCGCGATGCGGGCGACGCCCACAGGCAGCGCTTTACGCCGTTTGACGCGCAGGAGGCGGAACGGCTCACCGAGCAGATACTGACCGCGCGCGCCGGCGGCGAGAGCGTGCGCGCCTGCGTAACGCGGCTGGCCGGCGGCGACCAGCGGCTCATGCTCAGGTATCAGAACAAGTATCGCGCCATGCTGAAGAGCCGCCCGGACGTGGTGGAGCGCGTGATGGAGCGGCTGCGCGCCCGGGGCCTTACCCCGCCCGCGCCGTACCGCGAGCACGCCGAAGCCGGTGAGGGCATGGAGCGCCTGCGCGCGCTGGGCGCGGGCGACCGGCGCATTGCCGACATGCTGGATACGCTCGAGGCGCTGATAGCCGGTCGGCGCGTCACGGACGCGCCGCTCGCCGCCGCCGCGCGCCAGACGCTGGAGTGCATACGCGGCTTTGCCGCGCTCGCGCCCGGCGAGCGCGAGGACAACTGGGGCGAGTTCATATGCGAGCTGGTAAAGCGCGCGTCCGCGCTGGAGCACGCGCTGGAGCAGACGGAGGGTGCGGCGCGGTGACAGGCGCAGGCAGATGCGGCTGGGCAGAGCGGGGCGGGAGCCTGCTGGGCGTGATGCGCAGGGATGTGCTGAGGGGCCGGCAGGGCGCGGATGGCGGGGAGCGCGTGGGAGTGAGCGTTGTATCATGATGCAGATGGATAATGCGCGGAACCCGTTGCGCGCTGCGCCTGCCGTGGCCAGCGAAAGGCCGCTTCCGCAAGTCGGCGCATGGCGAAAACCCATTGCGCCTTATGTACATGGATAAGGCGAGTAACCCGTTGCGCGCTGCGCCGGGCATGGTCGGCATTGGCATATTAGCCCCTGCCGTGGCCAGCGAAAGGCTACTTATGCAAGCCAACGCGGGGCGGAAGCCCGATGCACCTTATGCCCATGGATAAGGCGCGGAACCCGTCACGCTACGCAGGGCGCGGCCAGCAGGTGCAGGGGAGCCCCTGCCGTGGCCAGCGAAAGGCTACTTATGCAAGCCCACGCGGGGCGGAAGCCCGTTGCACTCTATGCACGTGGGTGATGCGCGGAAAACGTCGCGCTACGCAGGGAGCGGCCAGCAGGTGCATATGAGCCCCTGCCGTGGCCATCGAAAGGCTACTTACGCGCGCCTGCTCCGCGCGCAAGCCCTCCGCCCCGGCGCATCGCCGCCCGGCTGTGCGTCAGGCCTTGCCGTCGCTGTCTATGCGGCAGCCGGCGTCTGTAAGCGCGGCCAGCGCCTCGTGCATACGCGCCCGCTTTATCAGCAGGTAATCGGTGTCGAATGTGGACACGGCGCATACGGGTATCTCCGCGCGGGCCAGCGCGCCGGTGAGGCGGGCCAGTATGCCTATCAGCGCGAAGTCGAGCTGACCGGCCACGCGCAGCGCGCCATAGCCGTCGTCGCGCCGCCGGGGCCTGAGCGCATCGGCGGCGGCGGTGGAGCAGACGAGCGATATCTCGTCGTCGGTGCGCGCGAGGGTGAAAAAACCGTCGATAGCGCGCGCGTCGGGCAGGGAATCGAGCTTCAGTATAGAATATTCTCCCGGTAGGACGGACAGGGTAAGCTGCATTGCATACCTCCTGCGGCGAGGCCGCATAGTCAGAATTACGGGCGCGCTGCCCGGAAGGAGAGCACCTATGATAAAGAAACTGGCGGCGCTTGCGCTGTGCGCGGCGCTTCTGGGCGCGGGCTGCGCCGGAGCCATGGGCGAACGTGAATGGGCCGAGGGCCTGAGCCCGGCCAAGCCGTTTTCGTATGTGAGCGAATGTGACCTGAGCGCGCGCGTGGGCTACCTCATGACCATGCCGGAGAACGACACATCCGTGCCCTGCGGCGTGAATACGCTGATACTGTATCTGCCGCGCACCGACCTTACGGCCATGCAGGGCACGCTGACGGTGAACGACGCATACGGCACGGCCTATGCGCACTGCGACCTGGCCGGGGCCGATATCGCGCCCATGGGCGCGGGCGACCTGGACTTTTACGGCTGGGGCTCGGGCGTGAGGGTGTCGCTGCGGCTGGACAGGGCCCTGGCAGCGAACGGAACGTACTCGGTCAACATACCCGGGGGCGCGTTCCGGCTGGAGCAGCTTGAGGTCGAAAGCGCCGCGCTGGAGGGCAGCAAGCAGTGGACGTTTGCCACGCTGCCCTACGGCATGGGCGAGCGCAGGGACAGCTTTGCGGGCGAGGCGCATGTGGGCGACACTACGAGCTTCACGGTGCTGCTGGGCGGCGAGGCGGCCAGCGCGCGCCTGTGCATAGATACCCCGCTTACGCTGGCAAGCGACGCGGGCGAGTTCACGTCCTACGGCGAGGCAGTGCTCAGCTATACGGGCGTGGGCGAGGCGGGCTACAGCCTGGAGTTCTACGACGCCAACGGCCGGTACCTGGGCGGCGTGTCCGAGACGGTCAGCGTGGCGTCCTGACGGCGCGCGGGCGACCCGCAGCGATACATTGTCAACAAGCCCGGAAGCGGCGATGCGGCCGCCTCCGGGCTTTTGCGTGTGTGCAGGCGGCGCGGGCAGGACACGCGCCGCCCGGCGCTCAACCCTCCCAGCGCATGTATTCTCCGCCGTCATCGAGCGACTTCCAAACGAATACACCGCCCTCAAGCGTCACACATGTATGCGGCGAACGCACCCTGGGCAATGGCACGGCACCTTCCGCCCGGCGCTTAACCCTCCCAGCGCATGTACACTCCGTCGTCGAGCGACTTTCAAACGAAAGCGCCGCCCTCAAGCATCACACATGAATG
>JBJEUC010000614.1:0-6730 GCA_051883635.1 Candidatus Fimadaptatus sp. | reverse complement strand
GACGAGAGCGAGCTGAGCGGGGCGTTCGCCCGCCTGTACACCGAAAACGCCGTGCGCCGCACGCTGAGCGACGCGGAGCTGGGCCAGCTCCGGGCGGTGCTGGAGGCGATGTTCATCCGGCTGGGCTGCGCTCCCGAGGCGGAGCAGGCCGCCGCGAGCGCCGAGCAGCTGCTCATGAGCGCGCAGAAGCAGCTGATAGCGCTCTGCGGCCGCACGCGCGCCGAGCACGTGACCCGGCAGCAGGAGCTGCGGCTGGCCATAGAGAAGTACATCTGCCAGAACTTTGCCGACCCGCAGCTGTCGCTGGCCTCGGCGGCGGACGCGCTGGGCTACACCCAGGCGTACATATCGCGCGTGTTCCACCAGCAGACCGGCGAGTCCTTCTCCGCCTACGTCGAGCGGCTGCGCATGGAGAAGGCGGGCGAGCTGCTGCGCGCGGGCGGGCTGCCGGTGTACAGCATCGCCAGCCAGTGCGGCTACAACAGCGTGCAGGTGTTCCGCCGCGCCTTCGCGCGCGTATACGGCGTATCGCCCTCGGCGTACCAGAGCCAGCCCGGCGTGCGGCAGGAGTGACGGGGCGCTGAGATGCGGCGGGCGGACGGTGGGGGCGCGTTGATGTAATGCTCATCTCCCCCGCCGGCGCACGGTTGCGTTGACGTGTGCGGACGAATCGGGTTCGGCGGGAGCTTCTGCGCGGGCATCCCTTGCGGATGCGCGGCAATGTCGCGCGGAGCATTTGGCGTCTGACAGCGTTGCGCGCTTGAGAATGCTTCCTCGCACACGCAAGCGGGTTGCGGCGTGCGAAAGTATCTGCGGCGAAACGGCCAACTCGGGCGCAGTAGCTCACGCACGCAGATATGTGCTATGTTCAGCGGAATGGGTGTGGCGTGTCCGCACGGCGCTTGCGCGGATGTTCACATGCGCAGCGCAGTGGCACACCGTCAGCGGATCGCGCGCGGGCGCACTGGGCGCGTATGCTTTGCGCGGGCATCCACATGCGCGGCACGGCGGCACGCCGTCGGCGGATCGCGCACGGACGCACTGGCGTGCGGCGGCGTTTGCCACCGCCGACACGCGGCTTACGGCACGCGTATGCCCACGTCCGCATTAGCGGCACGCCGTCGTTGAATCGCACCCATACGCCCTGCCGCGCATCCGCACTTGCCCCCACCGGCACGCAGCTCACTGCGCGCCCCCGCCCGCACACCCCCTCCCCCTCCCCGCGGAACCGGAATTGCGCTGAAAACGGCGTGCAAGAAAGGTTCTCCCCCTGTGCAAGCATCGTTCTTCCCTGCGTCAAGCATCGCCTCTACTCCCGGAGGCCCCATATGTGTTATGCTAAGGTAAAGCACAGAGGAAGGGGCAGCACAGATGCAGGAGCAGACAGACATATCGGCGGAGTACCTGACGAGGTATGTTTACGACAACGCCGCGCGCGGGCTCACGCTCAGCGACATGGCCCGGCACATGCACATGAACCGCACGTACGCCTGCGAGGTATTCCGGCGCACCACCGGCCGCGCGTTTTCCGAATGCGTGAACGACGCGCGGATAACGCGCGCAAGGCTGCTGCTCCTTGGCGACTGCAAGCTCAGCGCGGTGGCGCGCGAGGCCGGGTACGGCAGCGAGGTCACGTTCTACCGCGCGTTCAAGCGCGCGACCGGCATGACGCCGGGCGACTTCCGCGACCTGGCGCACAACACACACAAACAGAGGTGATACTCATGGATTACGGCACGTTTATGGACCCGCCCGCCTCATACGGCGAGGTCGCCTTCTTCTGGTGGCAGGGCGACGCGGTCACGCGCGAAAAGCTCACCTGGATACTCGACCAGCTGGAGGGCCACCATGTCTGCGGCCTGCAGATAAACTATGCCCACGGCGACAGCGGCGGGCGCATATATGGCCTCACCATGCCCAGCAAGCCTCATCCGCTCTCCGAGGAGTGGTGGGAGCTGGTCAAGTGGTTCGAGGGCGAGGCCAAGCGGCGCGGCATGTCGATAAGCCTGTCCGACTACACGCTGAGCACGCCCGGGCAGCAGAGCTATACCGACGAGCTGCTGCGCGAGCACCCCGAGTTCGAGGGGCAGCTGCTGGTGCGCGTGCGCCCCGGCGAGACCCTGGACCCGGAATACCACGACTTCCGCCCGCTGTGCGAAACGCCTGTCGGCACGATAGCCGCCGTGCGCGTGCCCTATTCGCTCAACCCCATGCATCCGCGCCTGGGCGAGGCCGTGGCCGACAAATTCTTCGGCGAGTTCGAGCGGCGCATGCCCGGCGAGTGCGGCACGGGCATCAACTTCTTCTTCTCGGACGAGCTGGACTTTCGCGTGCGCGGGCTGCTGTGGAGCGACGAGTTCCGGCAGGAGTTTGAGCGGCTGAAGGGCTACGACATAGCGCCGCGGCTTTGCGACCTGTTCGACGACGCGGACGGCCGCACGGTCAAGACGCGGCTGGACTACTACGACGTGGTGGTGCGGCTGAGCGAGGAGGGCTACTTCCGCCCGATGTACGAATGGCATCAGCAGCGCGGCATGACGTTCGGCTGCGACCACGGCGGGCGCGGGCGCGACGTGACCGAGTTCGGCGACTACTTCCGCACGATGAAGTGGAACCAGGGCCCGGGCAACGACCAGCCCTTCCTGTCCAGCGACGTGATAAAGAACAAGGTCAACAGCTCCATCGCCCACCTGTACGAGCGGCCCCGCACCTGGCTGGAGGGCTTCCATTCGAGCGGCTGGCAGACCTCCAGCGCCGACGTGGCCGACGCGATATTCCGCAACTTCGCCACCGGGCAGAACCTCCTGTCGCTGCACGGGCTGTACTACTCCACGCACGGCAGCATGTGGGAATGGGCGCCGCCCTGCAATCACCACCACATGCCCTACTGGGCCGAGATGGAGCCGCTGCTGGCCTGCTCGCAGCGGCTGAGCTGGCTGCTCACGCGCGGCAAGCACCGCTGCGACGTGGCGATAGTCTACCCCGTGGCCGCGATGGAGGCCGACGCGCAGCGCGGCCGGCGGGCCGTTGACTGCGCCTTCAGCACGGGCGAATACCTCTACGCACACGGCGTGGACTTCGACTTCATCGACTTCGAGAGCATAGAGCGCGCGGAGATAGCCGGAAGCGAGCTGCGCGTGGCCGGCGAGCGGTATCTTACGGTGGTCGTGCCCGACATGCAGGCCGTGCGCTTTGGCATGATGGAGAAGCTGGCCGCCTTCGCCCGCGCGGGCGGACACGTGGTCATACTGGGCGACGCGCCCACGGCGAGCGACCGCGTCGGCGCGCAGGACGAGCTGCTGGCCGCGCTGGCAGGCGAGATAGAGCGCTCCCAGCCGCGCCTTGCCGGGCCGGAGGAGCTGATGCGCGCGCTGCGCGCCCGCCATGCGCCCGACGTGCTGCTGCCCGAGGGGAGCTACTTCCAGCACCGCGTGATAGACGGCGAGGATATGTTCATGATATACGGCGTGCCCGGGGGCGCGGAGCTGGGGCTGCGCGCGCAGGGGCGGCCGGTGCTGCTGGACCCCTTCAGCGGGCGGCGCTGGGCGCTGCGCGCGCTGCGCTGCGAGGGCGGCATGACCTACCTGAGCATGGAGGCGCGCTTTGGCGGGCTGATGCTGGTGCTGTTTGACGACGGGCAGGCGGCGCTTGAGGAGCTGTACTCCGGGCCCTACACCGACATACGCTTCGAGGGCGAATGGCAGTGCGAGCTCGCGCCCACGCTGGACAACCGCTTCGGCGATTACCGGCTGCCCGCGAGCGAGGGCGCGCTGGGCGCGGACGCGCGCCGCTTTACCGTGAGCTACCCGGGCCGCGCGGACGAGGAGGCGCAGTATTCCTTCGGCACCTACTTCCACGTATTCGAGGGCGAGGCCGACGAGGCCGCGCTGAGCTGCCTGGACGCGCCCGGCGAGGGCTTCCGGCCCTACGTCTGCTCCCTGCGCGAGGGCGTGCCCGGCGACGCGGGCCCCCAGCACAGCTATCACGGGCTGAAGGGCTACGTGAGCGACGACTTCATCGCGCTGGGCAAAAAGGAGCTGCTCAACTGCGGCGCGAACAGCCGTTATGTCGGCGAGGGGCCGTACTATCTCCTCACTCACCTGCGCGCGGACGCAGACTGCCGCGTGCGCTTCGACGTGGGGCCGGTCGCGCCCGAGCGCGTATGGCTCGACCACGAGCCCATCGGTCTGGAGCCGCGCGCGCTCAGCGCCGGGCTGCACACGCTGCTCATCAAGTACGCACACGGCTGCCGCACGCGCTTTGTCGCGCTGCGAGAGGGCGTGGCCGACGCTGGCGCGGGCGTGCCGCTGACCACGCGCTGGTTCGGCAATGCAGCGCTGCTGCCCTTTGACGCGCTGCCCGAGCTGGAGGGCTGCGAATGCCGCCTGAGCTTCATCGCGCCGCCCGGCCTGCGCGCGCTCACGATAGACGCGGCCGTCACCGCGCGCGTATGGGCGGACGGGCAGGAGTTCCTCCGCCACGGCGTGCGCCATGAAGCGCCCGCGCCCCTTGAGCACAGCGCGCGCGTGGAGATCGCGCTGCGCGACGCGAACGGCCGCCACGGCGCGGCGCTGCTGAACGGGCCCGTGCTGTGCGACTGCGGCCCGGGCACGATAGACGCCGGCCGCCCCATCGAGGAGCAGGGCCTCAGGTTCTACTCGGGCGGCGTCGTGTACCGCCGCCACGTAACGCTACCCGGCGCGGACGGGCACGTGCGGCTGCGGCTGGGCGACATAGACTGCGCCGCCCGCGTGCGCGTGAACGGCGCGGAGGCGGGCGTGCTGGTCGCGCCGCCCTACGACCTGGACATCAGCGCACACGTACACCCGGGCGACAACCTGCTCGAGGTCACGGTACACAACACGCTGCGCAACCACATGCGCACGCTCCCCACGGTGTATCTGCATGAGCGCTCGCCGGGGAGGGAATGATGGGGTTATAATAGGTAGGAAGGGTTGATAATAGATACGCGCTCCCGCGGTGTGCGGGGGCGCGTTGTTTGTGCCAAGCAGCCGATACGATTGCTTGGTCGGCGATGAGTTTCATGCTATACGGTATTGCATTCTTTCTGAAAACATCAGTTTCTCCCGCTTGCGCTGCCATCCAATCATCACTGTATGATGCGTCCCGCCTCCACCCATGTCAGGGGCTCGACCGTCCTGGACGCCCGGACCACGGCGTTGATCAGCAGATGGCAGCCCTCGCCAATAATGCAGTGATGATCGACCTTTGCGCCGATATTCAGAATGGTCGCCTTCCCCAGCTGCGCATACCGCCCGACCACGGCAAAGGTTCGGACGATACATCCGGGCGCAAGCTGCGCATCCGGGCTGACATAGGCGGTGGGATGTATCAGCGCAGGTATGTGATACTGCATGGATTCCAGCATTTCATGATAGCGCATGCGGTTGCTGTTGTTGCCCAGCGCGACTATCGCATGGTCGTACTGCGCGCGATACTTCTCCAGTTCCTGCATGCTGCCTATGACAGGACGGGCCTGAGCATGCGCCGCATCATCGTCCAGGAAGGCGATCTCATCATAGCCCACCAGCCGGGCCAGTTCTTCTACCTCCGTGGCAAAAGATCCGCCGCCTACGATCAACAGCTTTGTGGGCATGTTGTCCTCTCCTTTCTGATTCGGGGGCGGGCAAAGCACGTTGCCAGTGTCCGCCTTATTGCTCTTCAATGCGTTTGATAAACCTTGCAGGATTGCCGCCCCAGATCTCGTTTGCCGGGATGTCCCTGGTCACGACGGAGCATGCACCTATCACAGCGTTGTTCCCGATACTCACGCCTTTCAGCACTGTCGTTCCCGCGCCGATGAATGCATTCTCCCCGATGACAATCCGGCCGGTTTTCGCATGCTCCAGATCACCTTGCCGCCGCAGCGCCGGGGAGAGCGGATGAAAATCCGTTGTATAGAACTTGCACCCTCCACCTATCAACGTATAATCGCCAATCGAAATGGGTTCTCCATAGGACACAAATACGCTGTTGTAGATTCCTACGCGCTTGCCAATGGAGATGCTGCCGCCATTATTCATGCGGAAGACACACGGTGTATTATACCCGAGGGGATTTGCTTTCTGATAATGCGAATTCAGTGTTGTACCATCCCCGATGGACATACTCCCCGGATGGGTCTTGTCATTCATCACGATGATAGTCCCTACAATTCTCACCCGTTCACCAAGCGCGATGCGATTCTTGCGCATGGTCCACCAGTTCCGATAAATCAGAAGGCGTATGAGGGGCTTCAGCCTGCCCCATGTGCGATTGATCATGTTCCCCGATGATGCTGTTTGTTTCATGCACCCATCCTCCTATCCCATGCTGATGCCACGTGCCGTTATTGACCGAGTGTCTTTCCCCTGCGCAAGCACTTTTTCAGCAGTCCAAGCATGATGCCCTCCAGCTTTTTCTGCGCAGGGATGCCCCTGCAGCAAAGCAGGGCAAGCAGCGCGAAGCAGACCTCGCAGATTATGCCATCAGTAATAAAGTGGACGCTCCCGGCATTTTCGCAGCAGCTTTATTTCGTGGTCATTTCTTTAAGCATACAACTCATATCAATCTTTCTGCAAAAGTACAAATGAATCTGCATACTTGCTCATAGTCTCCAAAATCGCATTCCGGAAGCCTTCAGATCAGCCACCGTGTACAGTCCCTTTACGTCAATAAGAACCTTTTCTTCATCCGAACAGGACTTGTAGAGTTTTTTGATATTATCAAG
>JBJEUC010000613.1:0-1658 GCA_051883635.1 Candidatus Fimadaptatus sp. | reverse complement strand
CGCGCCTTGCTGGTCACGGGCACGTAGCCCTCGGTCTGGGAATAGGCTATCTGCACCTCGTCGGTCAATAGGTACTGGGCAAAGAGCCAGGAGGCCAGCACCTCCTGCGGGTCGGCCTTGTTGAATACGCATACCGAGGGGCCCTGCGATATCATCTGCGGATGCTCGGGGTCGACCTGGGGCACGGGCATTACGGCGGTCTCAAACTCGACGAACTTGTCCTCGCTTATGTCCGCAAGGGGCGCGTCGGAGCCCATCCAGGTGGAACCGGCGGTGGAGTCCACCGCGAATATGCACTGCCCGGCGGTGAGGAAGTTGGCCGGGTAGCTGGATATCTTGAAGGTGGAGAAGGCGCCCGTGGCCGCATGGGCGGCGATGGTATTGAGTATGCGGCGCGTGTCGTCGTTAAAGAGCAGTATGTCGCCCTCGGGTGTGGAGTAATCCGCGCCCGACTGGCGCAGCAGCTGTATCATCATGTTGTCGGTGGACTTGTATATGAAGGGTATCAGCACCTTCTGGCCGTTTATCAGGTAGTTGCCGTCGGCGTCCTTTGCCAGGGCGGCCTCGGATACCTCCCATACGAAGTCCCAGGTGAGCGTTTCGGGCAGGGTATAGCCCAGCGCCTCCACGTAGGTCTTGTTCACGTAGCAGGCCTCGGTCGAGCGCATGAAGGGCAGCGCGTAATGCACGCCGTCGATTGCGCATTCGCTCAGAAACTGGGGTATGACCTCGTCCAGGGCGGGCGAATCGAATCGCAGCTCGCTGCCGCCCAGCCCGTAGCGGCTGTCGCTCATCAGCGCGTCCAGCGGCGCCACGCAGTTGCTGCCGGTCAGGTAGGTGGCTATGTGGTCGGGATAGGTGATGCAGACGTTGGGCGTGGTGCCGGTGGCTATGTTGGTTATCACGTCGTTGTATATCTTGCCGTAATCGGTGTACAGGCGCAGGTTGACGGTTATGTTGGGGTACAGCTCCCCGAACGCGGCTATCGCGCCCTCGTATATGCGGGTCTGCGCCTTGTTGGTGTCGTTCTTGGCCCAGAAGGTTATCTCATACGTGCGGGCGGAGTCGAACTCCTCCGGCACGACGAACGCGCTCAGCCCCATGGAGCCGTGGCAGCCGCTCAGCGCGGCCATGCAGGCGGCTATGGTCAGTATAAGCGCCAGTGTCTTGAGCGCAGTCTTCATCCCTTGGTGCCCCCTCTTGCCACGCCGGCCATTATCTTTTTGTGGAATATCAGGAACAGCACTATCAGCGGCACCGATATCACCACCACGGCGGCCATCATGGCCGGTATGTTCTCGCGGCCAAAGCCGTTTTCGCGTATCTCCTGTATGCCGTTGGACACCAGGTAGTAGGCTTCGTTGTCGGTTATCAGGCGCGGCCATACGTAGGAGTTCCAGCACTCTATCACCTTCAGTATGGTTATGGTGATTATCGTGGGCTTGCATATCGGTATCAGCACCTTGAACAGGTACTTGAGGTCGGAGGTGTTGTCCACCTTGGCCGCGTAGTACAGCTCGTCGGGCACCTGGGCGAAGTTCTCGCGCAGCAGGTATATGTAGAACACCGACGCGACCGAGGGCAGTATGAGGCCGGTAAAGGTGTTGCGCAGGCCGAGGTTGGTGATGGTGACGAAGTTGGTGATGATGACCAGCTCG
>JBJEUC010000612.1:0-1664 GCA_051883635.1 Candidatus Fimadaptatus sp. | reverse complement strand
GGTCTTGCGCACCGTGCCGGACTCGTAGAGGTACTTGGCCATGCAGCGTATGGCGTTGCCGCACATCATGCCCTCAGAGCCGTCCAGGTTGAACATGCGCATCTTGGCGTCGGCCACGCGCGAGGGCATCATGGCGATAACGCCGTCGCCGCCTATGCCGAAGTGCCGGTCGGACAGCAGCACCGCCAGCGATTCGGGGCTGATGATGTCCTGCTTGAAGCCGTCGAAGTAGATGTAGTCGTTGCCGCAGCCCTGCATCTTGGTGAACACCAGGCGCGTCTTTTCGCTGCGCAGGTGGCCGATATCAACCAGCTCGGTGGATATGAGCGAATAGCGCGAGCGGAGCGAGTTGGCCAGCGCCATGGCGGTATCCAGCGAGGTGAGGCAGGGTATCGCGCGCTCCACGGCCTTGCGGCGTATCTTGACCGAGTCGCGGTTGGGCAGGCGGCCCTTGGCGGAGGTCGATATCACGTACTGCACCTTGCCGCTCTCCAGCAGCGTCATGGTATTGAAGTCGCTCTGGTGTATCTTGCCTATCACGGTCGACTTGATGCCGGCATCGGCCAGCGCGCGCGCGGTGCCCTCGGTGGCGTACAGCTCAAAGCCCAGCTCGGCGTACTTGCGGGCGATGTCCGGTATCTCGAACTTGTCGGTATCGCGCACGGTGATGAACACGCCGCCGTGCTTCTGCATATTGTAGCCCGCCGCGCAGAGGCCCTTGTAGAGTGCCTCCTCCAGCGACTTGCCCACGCCCAGCACCTCGCCGGTGGACTTCATCTCCGGCCCCAGCTGGGTATCCAGGTCCATCAGCTTCTCAAACGAGAACACCGGCACCTTCACGGCCACATACGGCGGAGCCTTGTAAAGGCCCGTGCCGTAGCCCATGTCGCTCAGCTTTTCGCCCAGCATGCAGCGCGTAGCCAGGTCGACCATGGGCACGCCCGTCACCTTGCTCAGGTACGGCACCGTGCGCGAGGAGCGCGGGTTGACCTCGATTACGTATATCTCGTGGTCGTATATCACGTACTGAATGTTTATCAGGCCGTGAGTGTCCAGCGCCAGCGCCAGCTGACGGCTGTGCTCCACTATGCGGTCGGTGATGTCGCCGTTGAGGCTGCGGGGCGGATACACGGCTATCGAGTCGCCCGAGTGTATGCCCGCGCGCTCTATGTGCTCCATTATGCCGGGTATCAGTATGTCCTTGCCGTCCGATATGGCGTCCACCTCGACCTCTATGCCCATTAGGTACTTGTCGATGAGCACGGGATTATCCTGCTTGTGGCCCAGGATTATCTTCATGTACTCGTGTACGTCCTCGTCGGAGAAGGCGATTATCATGTTCTGGCCGCCCAGCACGTAGCTGGGGCGCAGCAGCACGGGGTAATCCAGCCTGTGCGCGACCTCTATGGCCTCGTCCTCGGTCATTACGCCCGCGCCCTTGGGGCGCTTGATGTTCAGCTCCTCCAGCAGCGCGTCGAAGCGCTCGCGGTCCTCGGCGCGGTCGATGGAGTCGGCGCTGGTGCCCAGTATGCGCACGCCCTGGCTCTCCAGGTACTTGGTCAGCTTTATCGCGGTGCCGCCGCCGAAGGCCACCACCACGCCGTAGGGGCGCTCGGTGTTTATCACGCTCATCACGTCCTCGGGCGTGAGCGGCTCAAAGTAGA
>JBJEUC010000611.1:0-1664 GCA_051883635.1 Candidatus Fimadaptatus sp. | reverse complement strand
AAACTCTATGAGGGCGCGATAATAGGCCTGCTGGCCGGAGCCGTATGCCAGTTCTTCCCCGGCACGCCCTACCTGAACATAGTGAGCGAACTGCTGGGCGGCGTGGCGGCGGTGCTGCTGATGAAGATACCGGTAAGGATAGGCAAGCTCGACCTCATGCCTGCGGTCTGCACCTTCCTCAGCACGCTCATATCCGGCTTTGCCTACGTGGGGGTCATGTACCTGGTGTTTTACGCGGGCGTTGGCATAGTGGCCACCCCCACTCCGCTGGGGCTGTTCATGGGCATAATCTTCGGCACGGCGGCGATAAACGCGGTGATAGTGCAGGCGCTGGTGCTGCCGCTCAGGGCGGCGCTCAGGCGCAACTGATATCCGGCGGGAGGGCGAAGCGACATGATAAGTTTGACCGACGTATCTTTCAAGTACGAGCGCGGCTCCGAGCTGGCGCTCAGCCACCTGAACCTTAAGGTGGCGGCGGGCGACTTCCTGGGCATAATCGGCCCCACCGGCGCGGGCAAATCCACGCTGGCTTACACGCTCAGCGGCGTGGTGCCGCATCACTTTGGCGGCGACTTTTACGGCGAATGCGATGTGGGCGGCCTGGACACGGTAACGGCCTCGGTGACGGACATAAGCCGCATGGTGGGCAGCGTATTTCAGGATATAGACGGCCAGATGGTGTCGTCCATGGTGGACGACGAGATACGCTTCGCGCTGGAGAACTTCGGCTTCTCCCCCGAGGAGACGGAGCGGCGCACGGTGGACGTGCTCAGGCGCGTGGGCATAGAGGAGCTGCGTTACCGCGCGCTGAGCACCCTGTCGGGCGGCCAGAAGCAGAAGGTGGCGCTGTGCGCGGTGATGGCCCCGGGCCCCGGGGTGCTGGTGCTGGACGAGCCCACGGGCGAGCTGGACCCGGCCTCCAGCGAGCAGGTGTTTGAGATACTGCGCGCGATGAACGAGGCGGGCACCACGATAGTCGTGATAGAGCAAAAGATAATGCTGCTCAGCCGCTATGCGAGCAGGCTTATGGTTATGGACAAGGGCGCGATAGCACTGGAGGGCCCCACATCCGATGTGCTTGAGCATGTGGAGGAGCTCAAGCGGATGGGCATCAACTGCCCCCGCAGCGTGGAGCTGTGCCATGAGCTGCGGCGCGCGGGGCTGTATTCCGGCGCCACGCCGGTCACGACCGGGGCGGCGGCGCAGATGGTGCGGGAGGTGCTGGCATGAAGGCGATAGAGCTGAAGGGCGCGGGCTTTGCGGCGGAGGGCCGCAAGCTGCTGAACGGGATATCGTTTTCGGTGGAGCAGGGCGAATTCGTGTGCCTGCTGGGCGCGAACGGCGCGGGCAAGTCCACGCTGACCAAGCTGCTCAACGGGCTCAACCGCGCGACCGAGGGCCAGGTGACGGTGATGGGCATGGATACCCGCAGGAGCCGGGTGAGCGCGCTGGCGCGGCAGGTGGGGTACCTGTTCCAGAACCCCGACCGCATGCTCTCGCTGGACAGCGTGCGCGCCGAGCTGGCCTTTGGGCTGAAGCTGATGGGCGCGACGCAGGCTGAGGCCGACGCGCGCGCCGACGAGACGGCGGCCCTGTTCGGGCTGGACCCGGCCATGAACCCGCTCACCGCCGGGCGCGGGCAGAGGCAGCTTACCGCGCTGGCC
>JBJEUC010000610.1:0-1667 GCA_051883635.1 Candidatus Fimadaptatus sp. | reverse complement strand
CCCGGGCGCGGCGGAGGTGGGCGTGGAGCTCAACTCGCTCAGCAAGACCTACTCGATACCCGGCCTGCGCATGGGCTTCTGCCTGGGCAACGCGGACATGGTGGCGCGGCTGCGCGCGTTCAAGAGCCACATCGACTACGGCGCGTTCCTGCGCGTGCAGATAGCCGCCGAGGCCGCGCTGAACGGCCCGCAGGACGCGGTGGAGACCACGCGCATGACCTATCAGCGCCGCCGCGACGTGTTCTGCGAGGGCCTCAGCCGGATAGGCTGGCAGGTGGAGAAGCCGCAGGGCACGATGTTCGTGTGGGCCCGCATACCCGAGAAGTACGACGACGACGCGGCCTTCTGCCTGGAGCTGATGGAGCGCGCGGGCGTGATAGTGGTGCCCGGGTCGAGCTTTGGCGAGATGGGGCGCGGCCACATACGCGCGGCGCTGGTGCGCGATGAGGCCACGCTCAAGCGCGCGGTGGAGCGCATAGCAGCCAGCGGCATGATCTGACCGGCCGCCGAGGAGTGTGAGAAGATGAAGCTTGATCTGCATATCCATACGACCGATTCGGACGGCACCGATACCCCTACGCGCGTGGTGGAGCGCGCGCACGAGGCCGGCTTTGCCGCTATTGCCATAACGGACCACGACACGCTGGGCGGAGTGGCCGAGGGCATGGAGGCGGGGCGGCGCACGGGACTGCGCGTTATACCGGGCTGCGAGATATCGGCCGGCGGCGTGAGCGAGGTGCACGTGCTGGGATACGGGCTTACGCCCGGCTGCGGTATCGACGATATGCTGACCGAGATGCGCGAGGAGCGCTACCTGCGCATGAAGCGCATGATAGAAAAGCTCTCCGAGGTGGGCGTGGAAATCGACTTCGAGACGGTGCGGGGCTATACCAACGGCCCGCTGGGGCGCGCGCACCTGGCGCGCGCGCTGCTAGAGCGCGGCTACGTGGAGTCCATACGGGACGCCTTCAGCAGGTATCTGGCGCCCGGCGCGGTGGCGTATGTGCCCCGGCGCAAGCTGGAAACGCGGAGTGTCATTTCCATGATACGCGACTGCGGCGGGGTGCCGGTGGTCGCGCATCCGGGCAGGAGCTGCTCGGACACGTTCTGGCTGGAGGAGTGCCTGCGCGCCTGGAAGAAGAAGGGACTGATGGGCGTGGAGGCGTATCACCCGGCGCACGGACTGTCCATGGCGCGCGCGCTGGACCGCATGGCGCGGCGCAACGGGCTGCTGGTGACCGGCGGCAGCGATTACCATGGCGGCATCAAGCTGCAGGACCTGGGCGATGGGCTGGTGGGCTGGAAGCGCATGGAGCAGGACTACAAGGCGCTGGAAAGCGCCATAGCCAACGCGGCCCGCAGGTGAGGGCGCATATATACTGACCGTGAGGGATAAAATAAAGCGGCAAAACCGCGCATGCGGTCGCATGACCAGCGCAGCCGGCAATTTCGGATGGAGGAATCGTCATGAGCTACTCTGAAGACAATAACTCGGGAAAGCCCGCTGAGATAGAGTATTCGACGCGCTCGCGCAGGCGCGCTCAGCCCGAGGGCGAGGCCGCGCCCGCAGAGGGCCCTTACAGGCGCAGAGGAAACGTGGTGCCCCTGCCCGGCGCAGGCGCGGCGGCTGCGCCTGAGCAGGAGCAGACCGTCGGGCGCAGGGACAA
>JBJEUC010000609.1:0-6776 GCA_051883635.1 Candidatus Fimadaptatus sp. | reverse complement strand
CAGCTTCATCGCGCGCAGGTTGATGTCCTTGTAGCCGCGCTTGGCGCTCTCCAGCATCTTGCGCGACTTGGTAAAGGCCGGCGGGTCGAGTATTATCATGTCGAAGCGGCGGCCCTCGCTCTGGTACTGGCGCAGCAGGTCGAACACATTGTGCGCCTCGAACGACACGTTGTCCAGCCCGTTCAGGCGCGCGTTCTCGCGCGCGACGACCAGCGCGTCCTCGGATATGTCCACGCCCAGCACCTCGCGCGCGCCGTAGCGCGCCGCGTGCAGCGCAAACGAGCCGTTGTGGCAGAAGCAGTCCAGGACGCTGCTGCCCGGGCACAGCGGCGCTATCGCGGCGCGGTTCTCCTTCTGGTCGAGGAAGAAGCCCGTCTTTTGGCCATTCTTCACGTCCACCATGAAGGTGATGCCGTTTTCGACCATGGGCACGCGGTCGGGTACCTCGCCCCAGAGCAGCCCGGTGCGCTGGGACATGCCCTCGCGCTCGCGCACGGGCACGTCGTCGCGCTCGTATATGCCGCGCGGGCCGACTATCTCGACAAGGAGCTTCACTATCATGTCGCGCAGCCTGTCCATGCCCAGGCACAGCAGCTGCACCACCAGCACGTCTGCGAACTTGTCCACTATCAGCGCCGGCAAAAAGTCGCTCTCGCCGTATATCAGCCGGCAGCTGTTTTCGTCGCAGAAGCGCCGGCGGTAGTCCCACGCGGCCTGTATGCGGCGGCGGAAGAAGTCCTCGTCGGTGGGCTCGTCGCGCGTGGTCAGCACGCGCAGCGTTATCATCGACACCGGATTGTACAGCGCCTTGCAGAGAAATGTGCCGTTTGAGTTGCACACGCGCACGATGTCGCCGGGCTGAAGCTCGCCCTCGGGATCGTCCACGCGCTCTATCTCGGTCTGGTATATCCACGGATGCCCGCTCTGCACCCGCTTTTCGCGCGTCTTGCGCAATATCACAGCAGCCAAATTATCCTCTCTCCCGCGCGGAAGCTCCGCGCTTCAAATTTCCCGTCCGGCGGCGCAGCACCGCGCGCTCCGCATCGCCCCTTGCGCGGCGTATCACCGCGCCGCGCGCGCCGCCGCCCACAGCCGACCCACGTCGCGGGCGCGGCTGCGCAGGTAGGCATAGGCGCCCGCCATCGCGCGCTCCACGTCCATGGGGCGCGCCACCGCCGCGAAGGCCGCCGTCACGCCCTCCGCATAGAGCGCGTCGTAGCCCTCGCCCAGCGCGCCCGACAGACACACCCCCGGGCGGCCCAGCTCGCGCGCCAGGCGCGCCACGCCGCACGGGGCCTTGCCCGCAGCCGTCTGGCCGTCGGTCATGCCCTCGCCCACTATCACAAGCTCCGCCCGCTCAAGGCGGGCGCGGGCCCCGGTCATCTCCAGCACGGTGTCCACGCCCGCGCGCAGCTCAAAGCCCAGCGCGCGCAGCGCTCCGCCCAGTCCGCCCGCCGCGCCCGCGCCGGGGCCCTCCATCTCCAGCCCGGCCGCGCGCATGCAGCGCGACAGGTGCGCAAGCGCCGCGTCCAGTTCCTCCACCTGTGCGGGCGAGGCGCCCTTCTGCGGGCCGAACACGTGCGCCGCTCCCTCGGGGCCGGTGAGCGGGCTACGGACGTCGCTGGCAGCCACCAGGCGCACGCCCTCAAGCAGCGGCGTGAGGCCAGTTCTGTCCACCCGGGTAAGGCCGCCGAGCTGCGCGGGCAGCGTGACATCGCCGCCGCACGCGTGGTAAAAGCGCATGCCCAGCGCGCGCATGAGCCCCAGTCCGCCGTCGGTGGTGGCGCTGCCGCCCAGGCCCAGGTACACGGTATGCGCGCCGCACTCCAGCGCGCGCAGGAGCTGCTCGCCGGTGCCCAGGGTGGTCGAGCGCATCACGTCGCGCTCGCCGGGCGCTATCAGCGTAAGGCCCGAGGCGGCGGCCGTCTCCACCGCCGCCGCGCCGTCCGGCAGGCGCAAAAAGGGCGCGCTCAGGGGCCGCCCCAGCGGGTCATGACACTCAACGGGTATCATGTCGCCGCCGGCCGCGCCCGCAAGCACGTCCACAAAGCCCTCGCCGCCGTCGGCGATGGGCATGATATCGCAATCAAACGCCGGGGACGCATCCGCAAGGCCCTCCTGCACGGCGCGGCAGGCCTCCGGGGCCGCGAGCGAACCCTTGAACGAGTCCATTGCCACCAGTATGCGCATGGCCGCACCTCCCCGCCGCCTACAGCTCCCTGCGGCCCTCTATGGCCTTGGAGAGCGTGACCTCGTCGGTATATTCGAGTTCGGAGCCCACGGGCAGACCGTGCGCTATGCGCGTCACCGTCAGGCCCAGCGGCTTTATCATCCGCGCCAGGTACGAGGCCGTGGCCTCGCCCTCCACGTCCGGATTGGTGGCCAGTATGACCTCGCTTATGTCCGGATCGGAGAGGCGGCCCATCAGCTCGCGCACGCGGATGTCGTCCGGGCCCACGCCGTTCATGGGCGATATGGTGCCGCCCAGCACGTGGTAGAGGCCGTGGTACTCGTGCATGCGCTCAATGGCCGCCACGTCGCGCGCGTCGCGCACCACGCAGATTATGCCGTTGTGCCGCTGCGGATCGGCGCATATCGGGCAGGGCGTGACGTCGGTATAGTCGCCGCATATGGGGCACACGTGCGTCTCGGTCTTGCCCTCGTAAATGGCGTCGGCCAGCTCCCTGACCTGCTCCTCGGGCAGCGATATTATATGATACGCCAGCCGCTGCGCCGTCTTTTGCCCTATGCCGGGCAGGCGCGCGAGCTGGCTTATCATACGCGCTATGGATTCAACCTGCGCGCTCATATATTACAGCAGTCCGCCGAAGCCGCCGCCCATGCCGCCGGTGAGCTTGCTCATTTCGCTTTCGACGGTCTCATGCGCGGTCTTGAGCGCCTCGTTGAGCGCGGCCACGATCATGTCCTGCAGCATTTCGACATCTTCGGGATCGACGGCCTCGGGCTTTATTTCCAGCTCGAGTATCTCGCGCTCGCCGTTGACCTTGGCGCGCACCATGCCGCCGCCCGCGGTGGCCTCGAACTCGCGCTTGTCAAGGTTTTCCTGCAGCTGGCTTATCTGCTGCTGAAGCATCTGCGCCTGACGCGCCAGCTGCTGCATGTTTCCGCCGCCCATCATACCCGGGAATCCGCCTCTACGTGCCATATATGTTACCTCCGTATAATTGCAAATTTTTAAGGGACACCGTCTATTATACACAATCGGCCCCGATTAGACCAGTATATAATCGAAAAAATTTGTGGCAATATGTTCCGGCTCAGTCCGCCGCCACGTAAACGTCGTTCATGAAGGCGTCGCCCGCGTTGTCGAACGTGGCCTCCATGCGCAGTATGCAGCCCTCCAGCAGCATCAGCCGCCCCTGCACGGGCCGGCCCAGCTCCTCTGAATCGTAGGCGTACAGCATGGTGCTCACGCTGCCCAGTGTCTGCGTGCTCACGTCCGCCGCGCCCTCGGGCACGCAGGCGTACAGGAGCTCCTCGTCGTCGACGCCGGTGAGCAGGGTCATGTCGCCCAGCTGTATCAGCTCGGCGCTGGCATGTGTAAGCGGGTTTTCGCTCAAGGCCGTCGCGCCCTCGACGGTGGGCGTATAGGGAAAGGTGAGCGTGACTCCTCCGAAGCTCACCGCGTTGCCCTCCCGCTCGAACGTCAGCTCGCGCCGGGTGGTCACGCTTTCCAGGAACCGGTAGCCCGCCTCGTCGCCGGTTGCCAGCACGAACTGCGCCTGGCGCGCGTCCATCGTCGCCCAGCCCGCCAGCGTGCGCTCGCTGGTATAGGCGTCAAATACGCACAGGGGCCGCCCGTACAGGTCGCGCGCCTCGCCCGCGTCCAGCACAAAGCCCAGCGACTCCAGCGCGTCCAGCGACATGCGCAGTATCGACGCCATGTCCTCCCAGGAGCAGTCCGCAAGCGCCGCCGTCAGCTCCTCCGGCAGGGTGAGTGTTATCAGCACGCACTCGCTCTCGCCGTCGGCCAGGCAGTACTCGGCCAGGCGACACACGTTATCGCCCAGCAGGTAGTTGTACACGTCAATGCGCGGGCGCGAATCGAAGCGCGCCGTGGCCAGCAGCGTCGTAACGTCATAGGGCTCGGGCCGGGGCGTGGACTGCGCCTCGCGGGCCGGGTCGGTGGCCGCAATAGCCGCCGGAGTCGGCGCGGGGGTCTCCCCGGCCCCGGCTGCGCCCGACGCGCACAGCGCCGCCAGCAGCGCCGCCAGCAGCGCCGCCAGCAGACATGCGCGCTTCACTGCTCGCCCTGCTGGATGAGCTCCAGCACCTCGTATATGCGGTCCAGGTCGTCGCGCGAATAGTAGCTCAGCGTGAGCTTGCCCTTTTCCAACGTACCGGTTAGCTGCGCGCGCGTGCCGAACACCTCGCGCGCCATGCGCTCCATGTCGGTGAGCTCGGGCAGGCGGGGCGGCTTTGACTGGGGCGCGCCGCCCGCGGGCAGCTGCGCCGCCGCCTCTGTCTGGCGCACGGTCCAGTTGTTCTGCACGGCCAGGTTGGCCAGCTTTATCTGCCGCTCCGGGTCCTCCAGCGCTATCAGCGCGCGGGCGTGACCGGCGGTGAGCTTGCACTCGCGCACCAGCTCCAGCACCTCATCGGGCAGCGTGAGCAGGCGCACGGCGTTGGCCACGGCCGGGCGCGAGCGCCCCAGGCGCTGCGCTATCTGCTCCTGCGTGGCGCCGAAGTCATCCATCAGCTGGCGTATGGCCTGTGCCTCCTCGACCGGGTTCAGGTCGTCGCGCTGCAGGTTCTCTATCAGCGCGGCCTCGCGGGTATGCGCGGCGTCCATAGCGCGCACTATCGCCGGTATGGTGGACAGCCCCGCCAGCCGCGCCGCGCGCCAGCGCCGCTCGCCCGCGATTATGCGGTAGCGGCCGCCCTCGGTGGCGCAGACGATTATCGGCTGCAGCACGCCCACGTTGCGCATGGACTGCGCCATGCTCTCCAGCGCCTCGGGGTCGAAGCGGCGGCGCGGCTGCTCCCGGTTGGGGTCTATGTCGGCCAGGCTCAGGTTGAGCACGGCCTCGCCCTCCCGCGGGCGCTCGTCGGACTCCGACGGGGCCGCGGGCGCGGCGCTTACTGGTATGAGCGCGTCAAGCCCGCGCCCCAGTCCTCTCTGTTTCGCCATTCGTTTCCTCCATTATACATGCGCCCATACGCCCTGCGCGCGGGCGGCTCAGTCCTCCTCGCCGCGCTCTATGACCTCGCGCGCCAGCGCGTCATATGCCAGCGCGCCCTGGCAGCGCGCGTCGTACATATGTATCGGCAGGCCGTGGCTGGGCGCCTCGCTCAGGCGCACGTTGCGCGGTATTATCGTGGAATACACCTGGCCCTTGAAGTACTTCTTCACCTCGCCCACCACCTGCATGCCCAGGTTGGTGCGGCCGTCCAGCATGGTGAGCACCACGCCCTCCACCTCAAGGCCGGGATTGAGCCGCGCGCGCACGAGATTCAGCGTGTTCATCAGCTGGCCCACGCCCTCCAGCGCGTAGTATTCGCACTGTATGGGCACTATCACGCTGTGCGCGGCGGTAAGGCCGTTGAGCGTGAGTATGCCCAGCGAGGGCGGCGAGTCTATCATGATGTAGTCGAAGCGGTCGCCAAGCAGCTCCAGCGCGCGCTTGAGCCGGCTCTCGCGCGCGTCCATGCCTATCAGCTCTATCTCCGCGCCCGCCAGCTGCATGCCGCTGGGCATGATTTTCAGGCCCTCGACGCAGGTGTCCATGATGCAGTCAGCGGCGTTTTCCGGCTCCAGCAGTGCCTCGTATGTCGAGCGCCCCTCGGGCGCCTTGAGCCCGAAGCCGCTGGTGCAGTTGCCCTGCGGGTCGATATCGACCACCAGCACGCGCTTGCCCTGCGCCGCCATGCAGGCTGAAAGGTTGACGCAGGTTGTCGTCTTGCCCACGCCGCCCTTCTGGTTGGTCACAGCAATTATCCTGGCCATAAGCAGCACCTCAAAGCGAGCCGAATGCGGCTCGATACGTATCCATACCATCCATTATAGTACATGCGGCCCGCAAGATAAAGCACTTTTGGGAAAAAAGTAGTATGCACATGTGGCGGGGGAGCAAGCTCCCCCGCCACTGCCACCCCTACACAGTTTCCGCTGAAATCCTTCGGATTTCCGGGCGCGGAAACTGCAAGGAAGCAATTTCTTCTCCGGGGGGCAAGCTCCCCTCCGAAGAAATTGCTGCGTTTCCGCCGTACACGCCGGCGGAAACGAATTAATGCGAGAGGGCTTCGGCCCTCTCGCGCTCTCCCGGGGTTTGGGAAGGCCGGAGCGTTTGCGCTGCCAATGTGCTTGAGCGTGGCGCAGCAGTCTTTTTAACGCCGACTGAGTGCGACAGGTGACGATTACCTGACCTGCTTCCCCGAATTTACCTGCACGCAGGAAATCCATAACATCTTATTTTACACCGGGGCGGCACTATGGAGTATAATTCGCCATAAGGAGGTGGGTAATACGAAGAAAATATGGCACTACATCTACAAACGTTACCTGCTTGACGCATTGAGCGCGATGGGCCAGGGCCTGTTCGCCTCGCTCATCATCGGACTGATACTCAGCCAGCTGGGGCGGATACCCGGGCTGGGCTTCCTGAGCCAGTTCACAGCCGACGCCTTCATATCGGGCAAGGCGACGCCCGTCGTGGGCGCGGCCATAGGCGTGGCCATCGCCTACGGGCTCAAGGTGCATCCGCTGTGCATGTTCGCCTGCGCGGCGGCGGGCGCGATAGGCTACACCCAGGGCG
>JBJEUC010000608.1:0-6806 GCA_051883635.1 Candidatus Fimadaptatus sp. | reverse complement strand
ATCTTCCAGAGCGTCATCTCCTCGCGCACGCCCATAACGCGCGAGCTGATAGTGAGCGACGAGGGCATAACCGTAATGTCTCCCGGGCAGACGCCGCCGCCGGGCAATTCGCCCATGATACTGCGCCTGTCGATAGCGCCGATAGAGGACGGCAGCCACCACACCGTGGGCGCGGTGGCGCTCTTCCGCGACATAACCCAGTCCGAGCGCCTGGAGCAGACCCGGCGCGAATACGTAGCCAACGTATCGCACGAGATGCGCACGCCGCTCACCGCCCTGCGCGGGCTGATAGAGCCGCTGCGCGACGGCATGGTGCGCGACGAGGCCACGCGCATGCGCTACTACAACATAATGATGCGCGAGACCATGCGCCTGAGCCGCCTGATAAGCGACCTGATGGAGCTGAGCCGCCTGCAGAGCGGGCAGCTCTCGCTCAAGCTGGAGAAGGTGCGCCTGGGCCCGCTGCTGGAGGACCTGGCCGAAAAGTACCGCTCCAAGGCCGAGGACAGCGACCTGATATTCACGGTGGACGCGCCGGACAGCCTGCCGCCGGTGCTGGGCAACGACGACCGCATAGAGCAGGTGCTGGTGATACTGCTGGACAACGCCATGAAGTACACGCCCAGCCTGAGCGCCGACGGCGCACAGGGCCAGGTGCGGCTGGAGGCCGAGGAGACCAGCGGCTATGTGCGCCTGCGCGTGCGCGACAACGGCCTGGGCATATCCGAAAGCGACCTGCCCCACATATTCGAGCGCTTCTACAAGGTGGACAAGGCGCATTCGGGCATGGGCAGCGGGCTGGGACTGTCGATAGCGCACGAGATAGTGCAGCGCATGGGCCAGTCTCTCACCGTGGACAGCGAGCTGGGCAAGGGCTCGGTGTTCACGCTGACCGTGTCCAAGGCGGAGTAGCGGCGCGGGCAGACGCACGTTGCATGAACTGTATTTGAGCCGGAGTTGGGCGTGGCCCGCTCCGGCTTTTGATGTGTCTGGCGGGGGCGGGGTTGGCGCTTGGTGGGGCGGTGGCTCTGTGCCGGATATCGAGGGCAGCTCAACGGAAGGTGCGACCGGGCGGTGGCTGCTCATGCTGGACGGGTGCAAGCTGGGCTGGCGCTATGTGTGGCGGTAGCCGCGCACCGGATGTCGAGGGCAGCTCAACGGAAGGTGCGACCGGGCGGTGGCTGCTCATGCTTGGCAGTTGCGCCAGGTTGGGCGATAGCCCCGCACGGGCTGTTTAGGGCAGCTCAGCAGAAGGTGCGCCTGAACGTTGACTGCTCATGCCCGGCAGCTGCGCCAGGTCGTGCGATAGCCCCGCACGGGATGTCGAGGATAGTTCAGCAGAAGGTGCGCCTGAACGTTGGCCGCTCGTGCCCGGCGGGGCATTTGCGGGGCCGGCGCTGGACTTGGCGGTGGCCGCGCACGGGCTGTCCCCCTCTCCGCCTCTTACCCCCTGTTCAGCCGCCGGGCTTTGTGGTATAATGCTTCTAGCATCCCGCGCAAGCGTGAAAAGGAGCGTACATTATGGATGAGATGAAGCGCTTTTTGGCCGAAGCGGCGCACGTCGCGCCCTCGGCCCGGCAGCTCAAATGGTTCGACCGCGAGTTCTACGCCTTCGTGCACTTTTCGCCCAACACCTATACCGGGCTGGAATGGGGCATGGGCAACGAGCCCGAGAGCATATTCAACCCCACCGAGCTGGACTGCGACCAGTGGGTCGAGGCCATCAAGTCGGCCGGCATGAAGGGCATGATACTGACCGCCAAGCACCACGACGGCTTCTGCCTGTGGCCCAGCAAGTACACCGAGCATTCGGTCAAGAACTGCCCCCTCGATATCGACGTGGTGAAGGAGGCCTCCGACGCCTGCCGTCGCGGCGGCATCGAGTTCGGCTTCTACCTCTCGCCCTGGGACCGCAACTCGGCCCTGTACGGCACCGAGGAATACAACGACTATTATAAGAAGCAGCTGACCGAGCTGCTGACCGGCTACGGCGACATATTCTGCGTATGGCTGGACGGCGCGTGCGGCGAAGGCCCCAACGGCCGCAAGCAGGTTTACGACTTCCCGGGCATAATCGAGCTCATCCGCAAGTATCAGCCCGGCGCGGTCATATTCCAGGACGGCGGCCCCGACACCCGCTGGATAGGCAACGAGGCCGGCACCAGCCGCCAGAGCGAATGGGCCATAGTGCCCTGGGAGCTGGGCAAGCTCATCGACCGCCCGCAGACCGCCCCCGGCCCCTGGTACGTGGAGGGCGTGGATCAGCTGGACTACGTGTACAACACCAACGAGGACATAGGCAACGCCGACCAGATAGCCCGCTCGCGCGGACTGTGCTTCTGCGGCGCGGAGGTGGATATGTCCATACGGCCCGGCTGGTTCTATCATCCCGATGAGGAGCCGCATTCGCTGGAGCGGCTGATGAAGACCTACCTCAACTCGGTGGGCCACAACGGCTGCTTCAACCTGAACATACCGCCCATGCCCAACGGCAAGTTCGACCCGCGCGACGTGGAGCGGCTGCGCGAGTTCGGCGAGGCGCTGCGCTCCGCCTTCGGCACCGACCTGGCCCGTGGGCTCACGCCCGTGCGCACCGACCGCCCCGCCGGCAACCAGTGCGAGTTCGTGCTGGAGCTGGGGCAGAAGCGTGAGATAAGCTACATCGAGCTGCGCGAGCAGATAGCACTGGGGCAGCGCGTGGCCGAGCACCGCATACTGGTGCGCGACGACTACGGCCTGTGGCGCGACGTGATAAGCGGCACCACCATCGGCCACAAGCAGATACACGCGACCTCCTTCCGCGGCCACAAGCTCAAGACCGACGCAATCAAGCTGCTGATAACCAGCGCCCGCGACCGCGTTGAGGACATAGGCATATCGGTCTACTGAGCCGAATGCATTGGGGGCCCGCCTGTTGCATGCAGGCGGGCCTTGCCCGTCATATGGGGCGGGATGGTGCGTGGAGCGGGCTCAGCCGCTTGACCGCCGGGGCTTGTATGTGCTGCGGCGAACAGGCGCTCCTGTGCCGAATGCGCTGATTGACCGGCACAAGCGCCAATGGGCATGATTAGTGCGCGATGGGTGCGGCCCTCATGCGCTGTTCCCCGGACAGTGTCCGGGCGCGGACATTGCCATATGGCTGTTTATGCCCCGGGAAGCTGGCCCTCCCGCCGCTAGGTACACCGCTTGACCGACACACGTACTGATTAGCGCGATTAGTGCGCGCTTGGGCTCGGCCCCGGCGTGCTGTTCCCCGGACAGTATCCGGACGTGGAAGCTGCCATATAGCAAGTGGCACTTCGTTAAGTGGGAGTGTCACGCCGCCAGGCACGCTGATTTACCGGCACACGCGCGTCTATGGGCGTGATCGGTACGCGATTGGGTGCAGCCATGACGCGCTGCCATATAGCGAATGGCACTTCGTGAAACGCCCCTCCCGCCGCCAAACGCGCCTATTGCCCCGCCCATGCACACCGCCGGATACCATCAAAACGCGACGCGATCGCGCTCCCGCCGCCCCTCTCCTGTGGCTTTGCCCCTCCCCTTGCCCGCCTGTTGCGCGCAGGCGGTCCTTTATGCGTCCGCGGTTTGCAACTGTGTTAAATAAGCAGTACAAATCACGGGCAGGCGCTCCGCGCCCGCGCTGCGGCGCTTCTGCGAGAAAATTCCACTTCCAAACCCCGGCGAAAGAGTGTATAATGGATAAGCATACTATTGTAAGGGCGGGTGATGCATGTGCAAAGCGACGAAGTGCTGCTCCGGCGCGCGCAAAAGGGCGACGCGGACGCCTTCGAGGAGCTCATGGCCGGTCAGGAAAGCCGCATGTACGCCATCGCCCTGCGCATGATGGGCAACCGCGAGGATGCGCAGGACTGCGCGCAGGAGGCCATGGTGCGCATATACCGGGCCATGAGCGCCTTCAAGGGGCAGTCCTCGCTGGCCACGTGGATATACCGCATAACGATGAACACCTGTCTGGACGAGCTGCGCCGCCGCAAGGTGCGCAAGGTGTCCTCGCTGGACTCGATGCTGGAGGCGGGCTGGTCGCCCGTGGACACCGGCGACACGCCCGAGGAGCACGGCCTGCGCAGCGAAAAGCAGGAGGCGCTGAACGCCGCGATACAGTCGCTGCCCGCCGACATGCGCGCCGCCATCATACTGCGCGACGTAAAGGGCTATTCCTACGACGAGATAGCGGACATACTGGACGCCAATGTGGGCACGATAAAATCGCGCATAAGCCGCGGCCGCGAAAAACTGCGGGAAATACTGGTAAAACAGTCGGAACTTTTTGGACGGCAGAGCGTCAAATAGGCGTAGAGCATGCGAAAGCGCGCATCTACGGGCAATGCGCATTGCCGCCCGATTCTTTTAGGAGGGATGGACATGACCCAAATGGATTGCGACGGATTTCGGGCAAAGCTCCATCCGCTTCTCGACGGAGAGCTCTCCGCCGATGACGAAGCCGGTATGCACGAGCACATGGCCTCATGTGCCGACTGCCGCGAAGAGTACGAACAGCTCAGCGCCGTGCGCGATATGCTCGCGCATATGGACGACGGTCTGGAGCCCCCCATCGAGTTTGAGCAGGGCTGGCGCAAGGCCGTGCGCGCCGAGCGCAGGCTGGGGCGCACGCGGCGCTGGACGAAGGCGCTGTCGTGCGTGGCCGCAGGCTTTGTGCTGCTGGCCGGCGCTACGGCCCTGAACCGCTTTGCCTCCGCCCCGGAGGCGCCGCTCGGAACCGGCGCCGCGATAGAGTCGCCCGCACCGGCAGATACCACTGCGGAATACGACCTGCTCACGGACGTCGATACTGCGGCCGTGAAGGACACCGGCGACGGCGCACTGGCCGTGCGCAGCGCCATGCTGCCCGGCGACTCCGCCGGGGACGAGAGCGCGGACATCGAGGCGCAGTACAACTACTCCAGGGACGACAATCTGGGCGCGACCACCTCGGGCGGCCTGCTGGACGTGGGCGACGACTCCGCCGTCTCCGGCAGCTCGATGAAGGTGCTGCGCAGCGCGGCGCTCACGATAGAGACCTCGTCCTTTGACGACGACATGGCGCAGATAAAGACCGTCGTGGCCAAGTTTGGCGGACTGTTCGAGCGCAGCGCAATATCGGGCGAGAACGGCAGCCGCACGGCCGAGCTGACGCTGCGCGTGCCGGCCGGCTTCCTGGAGACCTTTGTGGAGCAGCTGCGCGCGATAGGCTGCGTGACCAGCAGCGAGGTGAGCGCGCAGGACATCACCTCGCAGTACACCGACACCGCGCTGCTGCTGGACTCCTACCGCACCCAGCTCACGCGCGTGAAGGAGCTGACCGCCGAGGCGGCCGACCTGAGCGAGGTGCTGGCGCTGGAGGCCGAGGCTTCCCGCCTGCAGTACGAGATAGACAAGCTCAGCGGCGCGCTGCGCGGCTGGGATTCCCAGGCGGAGCTCAGCACCGTGACGGTAGTGCTGTCCGAATACGACCAGGTGCAGGCCGCATTTTCCTCGGGCTTCACAGGCGAGCTGGGCGAGCGCTTCTCCGCCTCGATGCACGAGGTGGGCAGCTTCTTTGGCGACATGATGCTGACGGCCATGTCGTTCCTTCCCCATCTGGTCTGGATAGCGCCGCTGGGGGCGCTGGCAATACTGGGCGCGAAGCTCTTTGGCAGGGGCAGACGGCGGCACGCGGACTGACGCGCGCCGCGCTCCCCCGGCATTCCCTCGACACGTCTTACCATTTTACTCTTTTGACAATCCAGCAAGCGCATACGCAAGCCGGTGCAACGCACCAGCCTGGTTCGTCATGCCAAAACGACACAATATGAAGGGAGTAGACCACAATGATGAAGAAGATAATTGCGATAATGACCGCCGCGCTGCTCATGCTGATGCCCGCGCTGTGCCTGGCGCAGGGCGACGACGATCACGGCAAGATAGAGGTGGAGGGCTATGCCTCCATCAAAGTCGTGCCCGACATGGCCGAGGTGACCTTCGGCGTGGAGATGACCGACAAGGACGCCGCCCAGGCGCAGAGCCGCGTGAACGAGGTGATAAGCGCCGCCACCGATGCCCTGGCCGCGCTGAACGTCCCCGCCGAAAAGATACGCACCAGCAGCCTGAGCCTGTACCGCGAATACGATTACAGCGGCGATTCGCCCGTCGTTGTGGGCTTCACCGCCTCGACCAGCCTGACCGTATCCCTGGACGACATAAGCCTGACCGGGCCGGTAATCGACGCGGGCCTGAAGGCGGGCGCCAACACGCTGAGCGGCGTCTCCTTTGCCAGCAGCCGCCAGGCCGAGTACTACGACCAGGCCCTGGCCGCCGCCATGACCAACGCCCGGCACAAGGCCGAGGTGCTGGCGCAGGCCGCCGGCTGTGAGCTGGCGGGGCTGTGCTCCGTGAGCGAGTCGTATTCGAGCAGCATGTACGTCACCTATGCCGAGGCCGCCTACGACAAGGTGAGCGCCTCCGGCAACAGCGCGCCCACTCAGGTATCGGCCGGTGAGGTCGAGATAACCGCGAATTTGAGCGCGGTGTTTGATGTCAAGTAACGCGCATATCCGCGCACAGCGCCGCCCCGTTCCGCTCAATGGAACGGGGCGGCTGCTTTTTGCACGGATTGGGATGGACAGCGCAAGCGGACTGACTCTCCCGCGCCCGACCTGCACGCCCTTGCGCCGCGCGGCCGCTTCTCACAGCGCCGCGCCCGCCGCCATACCCCATGCCCCCACCGCGATACCCAGCTGCGCCGCGGTGTACGTGAGCATGACCAGGAATCGGCCGCGCCGGTTCGCGCCGATGAACAGGCCATG
>JBJEUC010000607.1:0-6813 GCA_051883635.1 Candidatus Fimadaptatus sp. | reverse complement strand
CCGCAGGCACAGGCATCACGCCGCGCATACGCTGACGCGCGCCCGCATGGCCACGTCCACCCGCCGCGCGCTTTCGCCACGCTCCATCCCGGCCAGACCGCGTGCACTGGCATATCCGCAGGCACAAGCCCACACGCCGCGGACAAATCGCCGCGCTCTCGCATGGCCACGTCCACCCGCCGCGCGCTTTCGCCGCGCTCCATCCCGGCCAGACCGCGTGCACCGGCATATCCGCAGGCACAGGCATCACGCCGCGCATACGCTGTCGCGGCCCGCATGGCCACGTCCGCACGCAAGTCCATGCCCCCGCATGTCAGCTTCCGCATTGCCACGTCCGTCCGCCGCTCATCCTCATTCCCCTTCCGGCACCGGCTGCTCGATGTCGCCGTCACCGGCCCGGGCATACGTAAGCACGCCCACCCACGCCGCGCCGCCCGCCCTGAGCGCGCGGGCGCACTGCGACGCGGTGGAGCCGGTGGTCAGCACGTCGTCTATCAGCAGTATGCGCCGCCCGCGCACGCTGCCAGACGGCGCAAACGCGCCGCTCACGTTGTCCAGCCGCCGGGCGCGATCCAGCTGCGCGTTGCGGCGCGTGCGGCGGCGGCGCCTGAGCAGGTTCGGCTCCACGCTCAGACCGACGGCGGCAGCCAGCCCGCGCGCCAGCACCTCGGCCTGGTTGTAGCCGCGCGTGAGCCTGCGCGTCCAGTGCAGCGGCACCGGCACGAGCGCGTCGGGCCGCTCCGGCAGCGCCTGAAGCACCTGAGCCAGCTCGCGGCCCATCGCAGCGCCCAGCCGACGCTCGCCGCCGTACTTGAGCGCGTACACGCGGTGCCGCACGCCCTCGCCGTAGCGCCAGGCCGCGCCGGCCCAGTCCAGTCCCTCGCGGTGCTCAAGCCCCGCCAGCAGGTCGCCGGGCGCTATGCGATGCGCATACAGCGCGCAGGCCGGACACAGGCCCGTATCCAGCCCCGCAAAGTATGCGCCGCCGCAGCGCAGGCACTTCACCTCCTGCGGCTGAATGAACTCCCCAAGCTGCTTCAGCATGGCTCATCGCCCGGCCCTTCCGCCCCGCGCTCCGGCTCGTCCTCGGGGCAGACGGGGCCGTCCTCCTCAAACACCATCTCCATTTGCATCTGCCTCAGCTGCTCCTCGCGCTGCCGGTCCGCGTCGCCATCGGGCAGCGCCGCGCAGTAGGCGCATATGCGCCGCCTGAGCGAGGAATACCGCCGGGACACGTAGTTGTTGGCTATCATGTCGGCCACCACCTGGTCGCGCCCCACCAGCACCACGCAGCTGCGCGCGCGCGTTACGGCCGTATAGAGCAGGTTGCGCGCGGTTAGCATGCGCGGCCCGGGCATGACCGGCATCACCACCACCGGGAACTCGCTGCCCTGGCTCTTGTGTACCGATATGCAGTAGGCCAGGTCCAGCTCGTCGATGTTGCTGTCATCGTACACGGCGGCGCGCTCGTCGTCGAACAGCACCGTGACCGTGCGCTCGGCGGTGTCGATGGCCGTCACGCGGCCCATGTCGCCGTTGAACACGCCCGTGCCGCTGTCCGCGCCACAGGTCCACTCCAGGTCGTAGTCATTCTTTGTGTGCATCACCTTGTCGCCGACCCTGAGCAGCATATCGCCGGCCATGCGCTCGTTCACGCCCGGGCGCCTGGGGTTGAACGCCTCCTGCAGCGCGCGGTTGAGCGCCCATACGCCGGTCTCGCCCTTCTTGGCCGGGGCCAGCACCTGTATGCCGGTGAGCGCGTCCACATGCGCAAAGCCCGGCAGGCGGCGCGTGGCCAGCTCGACTATGCTGCGGGCCGCCTGAGCGGCGGTCTCGCAGCGCTCTATGAAGAAGTCGCCGCCCTTTTTGTTGAGCACGGGCATCTCGCCCGCGTTGATGCGGTGCGCGCCCACCACTATCATGCTCTCGCCGCTCTGGCGATGTATCTCGCGCAGCCGCACGCTGGGCACCGCTCCGCTCGATATTATGTCGCGCAGCACGCTGCCCGGCCCCACGGAGGGCAGCTGGTCGGCGTCGCCCACCAGCACCAGCCGCGTGCCGTCCACCACCGCGTGCAGCAGCGAGCGCATGAGCAGTATGTCCACCATGGACATCTCGTCGCAGATGAGCGTCTTTACCTCCAGCGGATGCTCCCGGTTGCGGCCGAAGTTCTGCTCGTCCTCGCCGCCGTACTCCAGCAGGCGGTGTATCGTGCGGGCCTCCACGCCCGTGGCCTCGCTCATGCGCTTGGCCGCACGCCCCGTGGGCGCGCACAGCGCCACGTCCTCGTTGCCCGGCAGCAGACTCAGTATGCACTTGATTATCGTGGTCTTGCCCGTGCCCGGGCCGCCGGTTATCACCGCCATGCCGCGCGTAACGGCCAGTGTGACCGCCTCGCGCTGCTCGTGAGAGAACTCTATGCCGTTTTGCTCCTCGAAGCGGCTTATGCGCCGCTCCAGGTCGCCCGCATCGGCGGAGGCGGCCGCGCGCGCCAGCTGGCTCAGCCGGTAGGCCACGTCGCATTCGGCATTGAACATGCCCTCGGCGTACACCGCGGTGCCCTCGTCGGAGTCCTCTATCACCACCTCGTGCCTCAGCGCCAGCTCGCGCAGGGCGTTGTCCAGCAGCTCGTCCGCCACGCCCAGCAGGCGGCGCGCGCCTCCCAGCAGCTCCTCCTGGGGCAGGTACACATGGCCCGCCGCGCCCGAAGCCTCCTGCAGCACATGGATTATGCCGCTCTCTATCCGGTAGGGCGATTCGCGCGGTATGCCTATCGAGGCGGCTATGCGGTCGGCGGTGGCAAAGCCGATGCCGGTTATGTCGTGTACCAGCCGGTAGGGATTGGTGCGCACCACCGTCTCGGTGGCCGCGCCGTACAGCTTGTACACGCGCGCCGCCATCGCGGCGGAAAAGCCGCTGCTCTGCAGGAACATGAGCGTCTGGCGCGAGCCCATCTGTTCGCGGTAGCTTTCGGCTATGAGCGCCGCGCGCTTGGGGCCTATGCCGGGTATCTCGTGCAGGCGCTCGGGCTCGCCGTCCAGTATCTCCAGCGTGCGCTTGCCGAATTCCTGCACTATGATGTGCGCCGTGGCCGGGCCTATGCCCTTTATCGTGCCCGAGGCCAGGTATCGCTCTATGTCGGATACGCTGGTGGGCGCTACCACCTCGCAGGAGGTTATCTTTATCTGCTCGCCGTAATCGGGATGCTCGGTCCATTCGCCCTCTATGCGCACGCGCTCCCCCTCGCTCACGTTCAGCACCGAGCCCACGGCGGTAACGCGCTGCCTGCCCTTACGCAGCTGCATGACCGTCCAGCCGTTTGATTCGTTGCGGAAAGTGATCTGCTCGACCGTGGCCTCGAGCCTTGCCGTCTCGCCCATGCGCCGCACCTGCCTTATCGATGTCATGACAATATGATATCACTTTGAGCGCCGCTTGGGTAGGGGGCGCGGGCTAAGTTTTGGGGCAGGCAGCGCAGCCCGGCGCGGCAAGGGGCGGTGGGCAGGGGTGGCTGCTCCCAACCACTGCCTGTTGGAGCGTAACACCAGGCGCGCCCCATCGGGCCGCGCACCGTCCGTACGCGCCCATGCCCGGCGGCGCGCTCACGCACCCACCCGTTTACACCAAGGCGCGCCATCGGGCTGCGTACCATCCGAACTCGCCCATGCCCGGCGGCGCGCTCACGCACCCACCCGTTTACACCAAGGCGCGCCATCGGGCTGCATACCATCCGGACTAACCCACCAGCTGACCCCACAGCGCGCTCCATCGGGCCGCGCACCGCCAGAACACTCCCATGCCCGGCGGCAAGCTCCCGCAGCCCTCGCGCCCAACCGGCCGAATGTTGCGCGGCAGAAGCCGGTATCCAGCACAGCATTGATTCGCTCCCCGCCCACATCCCAACATACCAGGCAGGCGCGCCGCATAAGCACGGCGCGCCCACTCAGCCTGTCGAATGATCCCCGGGAGAGCGCGAGAGGGCCAAGGCCCTCTCGCATTAATTCGTTTCCGGCGGCGTGTACGCCGGAAACGCAGCAATTTCTTCGGAGGGGAGCTTGCCCCCCGGAGAAGAAATTGCTTCCTTGCAGTTTCCGCGCCCGGAAATGCGAAGCATTTCAGCGGAAACTGTGTAGGGGTGGCAGTGGCGGGGGAGCTTGCTCCCCCGCCACATGCGTCATAGCGCTTTCTTTATCTTATCCACGTAGTCCAAACGCTCCCAGGGCAGATCCAGATCGTCGCGGCCGAAGTGGCCGTAGCTGGCGGTCTGGGCGTATATGGGCCTGCGCAGGCCCAGCCGCTCGATTATCGCCGCCGGGCGCAGGTCGAACACGCGGCTGACCAGGTCGGCTATCTCCTCGTTGGAAAGCGCGGAGCCGCTGGCGTCCACCGTTATCGACACGGGCCGGGCCACGCCTATGGCATAGGCCAGGCCCACCTCCACGCGCCGGGCCACGCACGCCGCCACCAGGTTCTTGGCCACATGGCGCAGCGCGTAGGCCGCCGAGCGGTCCACCTTGGTGGGGTCCTTGCCCGAGAAGGCGCCGCCGCCGTGATGCGCATAGCCGCCGTAGGTATCCACGATTATCTTGCGCCCGGTGAGGCCGGAATCGCCCGCCGGCCCGCCTATCACAAAGCGGCCCGTGGGGTTGATGAAGTAACGTGTCGCCTCGTCCAGCAGGCCCTCCGGTATCACCGGCTTTACCACCTTTTCGATAACGTCGCGGTGGAGGGTCTCCATGTCGACCTCGGGCGCGTGCTGGGTGGACACCACCACGGTGTCTATGCGCCGGGGCGTGTCGCCGTCGTACTCCACGGTTATCTGCGCCTTGCCGTCGGGGCGCAGGTAGCTCAGCTCGCCCGACTTGCGCACCGCCGCCAGGCGCTTGGTCACGCGGTGAGCCAGCGCTATCGCCATGGGCATATACTCGGGGGTCTCGTCGCAGGCAAAACCGAACATCATGCCCTGGTCGCCCGCGCCTATGTCGAGCTTGTCGGTATTGCGGGTCTCCAGCGCGCTGTCGACGCCCTGCGCTATGTCGGGCGACTGGCCGTGCACCGAGGTGATGACCGCGCAGGACTCGGCGTCAAAGCCGTACTTGGCGCGGTCGTAGCCTATGCGGCGCAATGTGTCGCGCGCTATGCCGTCTATATTCACGTAGCAGCTGGTCGAGATCTCGCCCATCACCAGCACCAGGCCCGTGCAGGTGGAGCACTCGCAGGCGACGCGCGCCATGGGGTCCTGCGCAAGTATCGCGTCCAGCACCGCGTCCGATATCTGGTCGCACACCTTGTCCGGATGGCCCTCGGTCACTGATTCGGATGTAAACAGCTTTCTCATTGGATTGCCTCCTATTCTTTAGTTACCCGCCGGAATCGGAAGCCCGTTGTAGCATACTGACAAAAAAATGCGCATGCCGCGCGGCCTGCACATAATTGGGTCAAGCTGCGCCTCATCTTCGGCGCTTGCGCGCCCGGGAATTGGCACCTTAATAGCGCGTGCGCTGCAGGTTGCCGTGGCGTCACAGGGCCCGTCCCTCGACCACTCTGGATAAGGCATCCGTTCTGTTAGGTTGTGCATTAAGTATAGCGCGGCGCATCCCCCATGTCAACGCTCCTCACGCTAAATCCATGCGACACCCTTGCGCACATGTCGCAATTTCACGAAAATTTACATGCGTTTCCGGGGAATATGGCGCATATAATCTGCCAATACCCCCAAAAGGAGCTGAGGCATATGCAACTACCCTCCCGGGACGACCTGCGCGGCATTGACGTGAGCCGCTGGCAGGGCGGCATCGACTGGAAGAGCGTGCGCGGCGCGGGCGTGGAGCTTGGCTACATAAAGGCCAGCGAGGGCACGTACCTCGTCGACCCCGACTTTGAGCGCAACTACGAGGGCGCGCGCGGGGCCGGCCTGCCCGTGGGCGCGTACCACTACATGAACGCCGCGGACGAGGTCGCCGCGCGCGCTCAGGCCGAATACTTCGTGCGCGCGATAGGCACGCGCCGCATTCAGGCGCGTCCGGCGGGCGACATGGCGCGCCCGCGCGGCATGGAGGCCGCGCGCTTCACGGCCATATGCCTGGCCTTTCTGGAGCGCCTGGAGGCGCTCACCGGCATCCGGCCCATGATATACGCGGCGGCCTCGGGCGCGCGCGACTACCTGCTTGCGCCGCTGGAGCGCTACCCGCTCTGGGTGGCCAACTACGGCGTGGAGCGTCCCGAGCCCAACCCGCGCTGGAGCGAATGGACCGGCTTTCAGTACTCCGACACCGGCCGGGTGGCCGGCATAGCCACGCGCGTGGATCTGGACTGGTTCACGCGCGGCGCGCTGACCGACGGCGAGGCGCTGCCCGCACCGGACAGACCCGCCGTGAGCCGCTATCACAGCGGCGCGATGTACTACATCGTCCGCCCGGGCGACACGCTCACGCGCATCGCCCGCCGCTTTGACCTCACGGTGAGCGAGATATGCGCGCTCAACGACATACCCGACCCCGACCGCATATACGCGGGGCAGGTGCTGCGTCTGCTGAGCGGGCGCGATGTCGTGCCCCGGGGCGGCGAGATACTCTGCACCGTGCGCGCGGGCGAAACGCTTACCTCCATCGCGCGCGCCTACGGCGTGAGCGTCCGGGCGCTGGCCGAGGCCAACGGGCTGAGCGACCCGAACCTCATCTACCCGGGCCAGGTGCTCAACATACCGGCCGCCGCTCTGGTCACGCGCCCCACGACGTCGCCCCAGCCGCTCGACCTTGCGTATCTGGTGCAGCCCGGCGACACGCTCGGCGGCATCGCGCGGCGCTCCGGGGC
>JBJEUC010000606.1:0-6818 GCA_051883635.1 Candidatus Fimadaptatus sp. | reverse complement strand
AACTATGAGCTCATAAACGACGGCCTGACCGGCCAGATAAAGCTCACTCTCAAGTATACTCAGGGCAAGACCGGCACCGTCATCCAGGGCCTCAAGCGCATTTCCAAGCCCGGTCTGCGCGTGTACGCGCCCTCCGATGCGCTGCCCAAGGTACTGGGCGGTCTGGGCATCGCGATAATCTCGACGTCCAAGGGTGTAATGACCGATAAGGACGCCCGCAAGCAGGGTGTCGGCGGCGAAGTACTGGCTTACGTCTGGTAATTGGCCCCGAACATAAACGCAATAGCACGAACTTTGGAGGTGCACACATGTCTCGTATAGGCAGACTTCCGATCACAGTGCCCGCGGGCGTTACCGTGACCATAGCGGATGACAATACCGTAACGGTCAAGGGCCCCAAGGGTCAGTTGAGCCAGAAGGTAAATCCCGATATCAAGGTGTCCCAGGAGGGCAATACGCTGAGCGTTACCCGTCCTTCTGACAATAAGAATCACCGCGCCATGCACGGCCTGTATCGCAGCCTGATACACAACATGGTCGTGGGCGTGACCCAGGGCTTCAGCAAGGGCCTGACCATGGAAGGCGTGGGCTACCGCGCGCAGCTGGAGGGTACCACCCTCGTGCTGACCGTGGGCTACTCCCATCCGGTCAAGTTCGAAGCCAAGGACGGCGTTTCGTTTGAGACTCCGGCCCAGAACCGCATCACCGTCAAGGGCATAGACAAGCAAAAGGTTGGCGCTATTGCCGCCGATATCCGCGATGTCCGCAGGCCCGAACCTTACCTGGGCAAGGGTATCCGTTATGACGACGAGCATATCCGCCGCAAGGAAGGTAAGTCTGGTAAGAAGTAAGAAAGGGAGTGAACGCTTATGTTTACAAAGCGGGATCGCAATGAAATCCGCAGGATACGTCACGAGCGTGTCCGTAAAAAGATCAGCGGCACGCCCGAGCGTCCTCGCCTGTGCGTATACCGCAGCCTGAACCACATCTACGCTCAGATAATCGACGATGTGGCCGGCAACACGCTTGTTTCCGCCTCCACGCTGGACCCCCAGCTGAAGGACAAGCTCAGCGAGGTCGACAAGAAGGGCGCTTCCAAGCTGGTAGGCCAGCTGGTAGCCGAGCGCGCCAAGGCCAAGGGCATAACCAACGTTGTGTTCGACCGCGGCGGCTATGTGTACACCGGTCGCGTTAAGGAAGTCGCCGACGGCGCGCGCGCTGGTGGGCTGGACTTCTAAGCTGAGAAGGAGGAAGATGGGATGCAACGCTACGAACAGGCTAGCGAGTTCCAGGAGAAGATGGTTGCCGTAAACCGCGTTACCAAGGTCGTCAAGGGCGGTCGTAATTTCCGCTTCGCGGCGCTGATGGTAGTCGGCGATGGCGCGGGCCGCATCGGCACCGGCATCGGCAAGGCCACCGAGATCCCGGAGGCTATTCGCAAGGGCGTCGATGATGCCAAGAAGAATCTGATAACTGTACCGCTCAAGGGCACCACCCTGCCGCACGAGACCACCGGTCTCTTCGGCACCACCAAGGTAGTGCTCATGCCCGCTCCCGAAGGTACCGGCGTTATCGCCGGCGGCGCGGTGCGCGCGGTGCTGGAGCTGGTTGGTGTTAAGGACATCCGCACCAAGTCCTACGGCTCCAACAACCCCATTAACATGGTCAAGGCCACTCTGCAGGGCCTGAGCCAGCTGCGCAGCGCCGAAGAGGTCGCGCGTCTTCGCGGCAAGTCCGTTGAAGAGCTGTTGGGCTAAGGGGGTAATGGAGATGAAACTGAAAATAACGCTCAAGAAGTCGACGATAGCCTGCCTGGACGATCAGATAAAGACCGTTCGGGCCCTGGGCCTGCGCAAGATCCATCAGACCGTGATTCATGAAGACACTCCCATGATCCGCGGCATGATCTTCAAGGTAAAGCACATGGTCGACGTAGAAGAGATTGCGTAAGGAGGTCTGAAGATGAAACTGCATGAACTGAAACCCGCTATCGGATCCACCACGGCTCCGAAGCGCCTGGGGCGCGGCGTTGGTTCGGGCTTGGGCAAGACCTCCGGCAAGGGCCACAAGGGTGCCAAGGCGCGTTCCGGCGGCGGCAAGCGTCCGGGATTTGAGGGCGGCCAGATGCCGCTCGTCCGCCTGCTGCCTAAGCGCGGATTCCACAACAAGTTCGCTACCGTGTACACCACCGTGAATGTGGACAAGCTGGAAGTATTCGAGGATGGTGCCGTCGTCAACACCGAGGCTCTGAAGAGGGCTGGCATAATCAAGAAGGTAAATGACGGCGTAAAGATAATGGGCAACGGTGAACTGACCAAGAAACTGACGGTGCAGGCGGCTAAATTCACCCAGTCCGCAAAGGAGAAGATTGAGGCGGCAGGTGGGAAAGCCGAGGTGATCTGACAATGTGGGAGACCCTGCGTAACGCGTGGAAGATTCAAGATCTTCGCAAAAAGATTCTTTACACGGTCGGTATGCTGCTGGTTTACAGGTTGCTCTGCTTCGTGCCTACGCCTGGCGTAGACCTGAACGCGGTCTCTTCCGCGATGAACAACTACTCATTGCTCGGATTTATTGACTCGATAACCGGTTCCAATCTTTCCAACTACACCATCATGGCGATGGGCATAACCCCGTACATCAACTCTTCGATAATCATGCAGCTGCTCACCGTGGCGATACCCAAGCTCGAGGAGATGCAGAAGCAGGGCGAAGAGGGTCGCAAGAAGATAGCGCAGATTACGCGCTATGTGACGATAGGTCTGGGCTTCCTGCAGGCCGTGGGTATCACCGTTGGCATGCAGGCCGCCCGCAACGGCAGCGCGCTTAGCTACATAACGATAGGCGTGTGCCTGGCGGCCGGTACTGCGCTGGCCATGTGGATAGGCGAGCGCATCAACGAAAAGGGCCTGGGCAACGGTATCTCCCTGCTGATCTTCGCGGGCATAATCTCCCGCGTGGGCCCGCAGATCGTCAATACCATTGCCGGTATATTCAACGGCACCGAGAACGTGCTCGCGGCGCTGCTGGTGCTGGTGGGTTCGCTCGTAATGATAACGGCCGTAGTGTTCGTGGATCAGGGCGAGCGCCGCGTACCCGTGCAGTATGCCAAGCGCATGGTCGGCCGCAAGATGTACGGCGGCCAGTCCACCCACATCCCGATGCGCGTAAACGCTTCGGGCGTGCTGCCGCTGATATTCGCCTCGGCGATTATGCAGTTCCCCGGCACGATACTGGCCATGGTTCCGGCTTTCAGCGAAGCAAACCTCTGGTGGCAGACGCACTTTAACTACGTCTCCTGGCCTTACCAGCTGGTGTTCGCGCTGCTGATAATCGGCTTTACGTTCTTCTACAATACGATATCCTTCAACCCCATCGATATGTCCAAGAACCTGCAGCAGAACGGCGGCATGATCCCCGGCATACGCCAGGGTAAGCCCACCAGCGATTACCTGGCGCGTATCTCGCGCCGCATAACGCTGTTTGGCGCGCTGTTCCTGGCGGTGCTGGCCGTTGTGCCGACCCTGCTGGCTGCGGCGGCGGGCGTAGCGATACCCTTTGGCGCTTCCTCGCTGCTGATAGCGGTCAGCGTGGCCCTGGAGACCACGCGCCAGCTGGAGAGCCAGATGCTGATGCGCCACTACAAGGGCTTCCTTAAGTGATAAGCGGAGGACAAGTAAGCAGTGTGGGCTTTGCCTGCAACTGCTTGCTTGACCAACGGCGATAAGTATGGAGGTGCAGCCTATGAAGCTGGTATTCCTGGGTCCTCCCGGTGCGGGAAAGGGCACTCAGGCCGACAAGGTATGCGCTGAAGTGAACATACCGCATATCTCCACCGGCGATCTGCTCCGCCAGGCCATCAAGTTTGAAACTCCGATAGGCCTGAGCGCCAAGTCCTATATCGACAAGGGCCAGCTGGTACCCGACAGCGTGGTAATCGCGATGGTCAGGGAACGGCTGGGTCAGGCCGATTGCGCGAACGGCTTCCTGCTGGACGGCTTTCCGCGCACAATAGAACAGGCGCAGGCGCTTGACGGCATAACCGTGTTGGATGCGGTGATAGATATCGATGTGCCGGACGATCATCTGGTGCGCAGGCTTTCGGGCAGGCGCGTTTGCATGAGGTGCTCCGGTACGTACCATATCGATTCGCTGGATGGCGACATCTGCCCCAAGTGCGGCGAAAAGCTGACGCTCAGGGCGGACGACGCGCCGGAAACGGTGCTCAGCCGCCTTAACGTGTATCACAAGCAGACGGCGCCGCTCATCGATTACTATCGGCAGCAGGGCCTGCTGCACGAGGTCGATGGCGCGCAACCTTTGGAAACTGTGTTTGCATCGATCATGCGCGCATTGGAGCAGCTGAAATGATAACTCTCAAGAATGCTTCGCAAATCGAGAAGATGCGCGTAGCCGGCAGTATGCTCTATGACGTGCTTTCCGAGCTTAGGCAGGAGATACGTCCCGGAGTGACTACCCTTCACCTGGATGCCCTGGCGCATAAGCTGATAACGAAGATGGGTGCCAAGCCCACCTTCCTGGGCGTGGAAGGGCTGTACAGCCCCTACCCCTACACGCTGTGCTGTTCGGTGGACGACGTGATAGTACACGGCTTCCCCAACGACAGGCCCCTGGAGGAAGGACAGATACTTTCGGTCGACTGCGGGCTCATATATCAGGGCTGGCAGTCGGATAGCGCGTTTACGGTTGGCGTGGGTCAGATAGACGACGCCAAAAGGCAGCTTATAGAGGTGACCGAGCAGTGCTTCTGGCGCGCGTTCAAAGCCGCGCGCGTAGGCAATCGGCTTGGGGATATCGCAAGCGCCGTGCAAACCCATGCGGAGGCCCACGGATACGGAGTTATCCGCGATATGTGCGGCCACGGCATAGGCAGGGAGATGCATGAAGATCCTTCGGTGCCCAACTTCGGGGCGGCCGGCCACGGCCTCAAGCTCAGGAGCGGTATGACGATAGCCGTAGAGCCCATGATAGCCATGGGCGATTGGCGCGGCAAGACCGATCCGGACGGCTGGGGCTACAGGACGGTGGATCACAGCGTATGCGCACACTACGAGCACACCATAGCGATACTGGAAGAAGGGCCGCAGGTGCTTTCGATGCCTGAGGCGGAAGTAAAAAAGGCGCTGGAAGGGGAGGAGTGACTTGACAAAGCCTCCCATAGAGCTCGGCAGAGTGGTGCTCTCCCGCGCGGGGCGCGACATGGACAGGTACTTTGTCGTGGTAGGGCAGGCGGATGAACAGCATGTTCTGGTGGCGGACGGCGATCTGCGCAAGGTGGCCGCGCCCAAGAAGAAGAAGCTGAAGCATCTGGCGCCCAAGCCCGCGTGCATGAGCGAGATTCGCACAAAACTTGAAAAAGGCGAGCAGATTCAGGACGCTCAAATTAGAAAGTTTTTAGCTGCGTGCGGCTACGGGCCGCGTGCAAAGCAGGAGGAGTGATATTTTGTCCAAGGCCGATAACATTGAGATAGATGGCGTGGTGACCGAGGCTTTCCCGAACGCCATGTTCGAGGTAGAGCTGCCCAATGGACATAAGATATTGGCCCATGTATCGGGCAAGATGCGCATGAACTTCATCCGCATCTATCCGGGCGACAAGGTGACCGTGGAGCTCTCGCCCTACGACCTCACCCGCGGCCGGATAACCTGGCGCAGCAAGGGCTGATAGATCAATTCGAGCCGGTTCAGCGCAAGCCGGACCGCGCCCGCAATGCGGGTAAGGCGCTTGAGCGCCGACGATAAAGTAAGGGGGAATTCGCGTGAAGGTAAGGCCGTCCGTTAAGCCGATGTGCGAAAAGTGCAAGATAATCCGTCGCAAGGGCCGCGTAATGGTCATCTGCGAAAATCCGAAGCATAAGCAGAAGCAGGGCTAAGCGATCTGCGAAAGCCGCACATGAATCGAAAACATGCTTTTACGCCACGCGGCGCGACCATGCAGGAAGCCTAAAGGCTCCGGGCGCAGGGTCGGCTGCATGGCGCAAAAGTGCGTAAGGACTGATATGTGCGGCAACGATTTCGTATATCGCACTAAAAGCGGCGCAAAACTTTGGCAAAAAGCGCGCGCCTGTCCGCTATAAATAACCCTACCTAAACGTACATATCACTTTTGCGTGCTATAATAAGCAGGCTTGAGCGATATTTACTTGGGATACGGTTCAAGCAGAATCTTGGAGGTGTGCAAAACAGATGGCACGTATTTCTGGTGTAGACCTGCCTCGCGAGAAGCGCATCCAGATCGGTCTGACCTATATCTACGGTATAGGCCGCACCGTCGCGGATGAGATCCTCGCCGCTACCGGCATCAATCCTGACACCCGTGTCAAGGACCTGACTGAATCCGACGTCAGCAAGCTGCGCGAGTACATCGACCACAATCTCAAGGTTGAGGGTGACCTCCGCCGTGAGGTGTCGCTGAACATCAAGCGCCTGATGGAGATCGGATGCTATCGCGGTGTGCGCCATCGTCGTGGTCTGCCTGTTCGTGGTCAGAACACGAAGCAGAATGCCCGTACGCGCAAGGGCCCGAAGAAGCAGGTCGCCGGTAAGAAGAAGGATAAGTAATATCCTGGTACCCGGTGTATCTTTCTATGCGGCGGGCGCTGCATAGGAACGTTGGCAGCCCCCCGGCTCTATGCGCCGCCGTGTGCAAATGAGACCGGTCGGGGAAAAGTGCGTCAGGGTCAACGACCCATGACGGATGATTGCGCGAGGAAACTCGCCCAAATGCGTTTCTTACCCCACATGGGGGGCGGGGACAGGTTTTGCGGCGGCTTTTCTTGCTCGCAAATTTGTAGGAG
>JBJEUC010000605.1:0-1681 GCA_051883635.1 Candidatus Fimadaptatus sp. | reverse complement strand
GGACGGGCGCATAGTGGGCGTACTGGACATAGACTGCCCGCACAAGGGCCGGTTCGACGAGGCGGATCGCGCCGGGCTGGAGGCGATAGCCGCAGTGCTGGGCGAGCTGGATTACGAGCACAGCGGATACTGACGATCAACGCAAAGGGAGGAATTATAGATGAACGGAAAAGACGGGCGCAAGGTGGAGCGCATAGACAACATGTGCGGCGGCAGGGGCCATGTGCTGATAGAGCGCCTGCTGGGCGAAAAGGAACTGGACGGCAAGTGCGGCCTCTATGCCCGCGTGACGCTGGAAGAGGGCTGCACGCTGGGCTACCATGAGCATCATGGCGAGACCGAGACCTACTACATACTCTCCGGCGAGGGCGTATATGACGACAACGGCACGCGCTATCCCGTCAAGGCCGGCGACGTCACCTTCTGCCCCGACGGCAGCGGCCACGGCCTGGACAACACCGGCGCGGGCGAGCTGGCGTTCATGGCGCTGATAATCAAAAAGTAAGGCTGAAAGGGCGACGCGGCCGCGCAGTGCGGCGCAGGCGGCGCCCTTTTGCGCATGTGCGCCTGTATTGGCGGAGGAGGAATGCGACATGGCGGGCATAAAGGCGAACGTACACCGCATAGCGGACGATCTGTGGGCCATAGACGAGATAGGCAACGACATAATGTACCTCATTGACGGCGGCAGGCGCGCGCTGCTGATAGACACGGGCTACGGCATGGTCGACCTGAAGGCGCTGGCCGGGCAGCTGTGCCCGGGACGCGAGCTGGTGGTGGTCAACTCCCACATTCACCCGGACCACGCCAGCGGCAACGCCCAGTTTGAGCAGGTGTTCTGCGGCCGCTGCGACGAGCCGCGCGCGCATCAGACGGTGGACGGCGCGGTGAAGCGGCAGATGATGAGTCACTTTGACACCGACAGGGCGCGTGCGGCGGGCCTGGACGCGGACGCCTGGCAGCCCGGCCCCGCGCGGCGCGTGACTCCGCTGGCCGACGGCGACGTCATCGACCTGGGCGACACGCAGCTGACCGTGTTGGAGACGCCCGGCCATACCCTGGGCAGCATAGCCCTGCACGACGCCGCGCACAGCCGCCTGTTCACCGGCGACATGGCGCTCACCTGGCCGGTGTGGGGCCATCTTGCCGATTCGAGCGCGCTGAGCGTGTACCAAAAGTCGCTTTCGCGCATGGCGGCGCTGAACGCGCAGAGCGTGCATCCCGCGCACGGCGATCCGGGCAACGCCTTCGGCTGCCCCATATGGCTGCTGCCGCCGCGCACGCTGGAGGTGTTCGCGCGCGAAACGCTGGACATAGTGGAGGGCCGCCGCGTGGGCGAGCCCTACCACAGCTTTGCGGGCGACGGGCTGTGCGTCGCGTTCGGGATAGGCGGCATGGCCTATGACCCCGCGCGCGTGGGGTGAGGTGTGACTGAGCTGGCGCGGTTCGCCGGGGGGAAATGACCGGCGGGGCGGCGTTGTGCTTGCGTGCGACGGGCATTGAGCCGCGTTCGGGACAGGCGGCATACGCCAAGGAGTGCTTGCCCAAACGCCGCTACCCGGGTGAATGGCCCGGAGGGGCGGCGTTTGCGTTCGGTATAGACGGCATGGACGGATGCACCCCACGCGAAACGCCGCTCCCTCGGTAGAAATGCCCGGTGGAGCGGCGTTTGCGTTCGGGA
>JBJEUC010000604.1:0-6859 GCA_051883635.1 Candidatus Fimadaptatus sp. | reverse complement strand
ACCGGCGTCGTTATGTAGTCGATGCACTTTACGACGCGGTGGATGCCCACCGTCCACGCGGGGGCTCCGTTCAGCGCTATGCCCAGCCATTCGGACAGTGTGGCCACGATGATGAGCGCGTAGGTCGCATAGAACCGGCGCTTCGTGGTCTTGTCAAAGCGGGCGTTCTCGTACACGAGTATGCCCAGCACAAGTAACGTCAGGCATGATAGAATGACTATGGCGGTGTAGCTATCTGGCATCTGTTCTCATCCTTCTGCTGCTAAAACGCTCAAGCGCAGGGCCCCGGCAGCTTCTGTCATTTTACGCACCTTATTATAGCGTTTTGTGATATGTGTTTCAAGCGATTAGTAAAAAGAAACTTTGATAAGCTTATGTCAAAACGCACATTCAGGAACCTGCGCAGTGCGGCCGCCCCGAAGAGCCCCGGGTGAGGGGGACGGGGCGGGAGCGGGCGGGGCGGGCTCGTGCGGGGATGCCCGCCGGTCTGCCAGCCTGTCAAGGAAGCTTCGGGAGGGCTCCGGAGGGCCGCATACCGCCCGGGCCGCAATCGAACCCGGCAGTGTGTACGCCGGGCCTGCGGAAGTTTCATCGAAGGTAGGTGCCCCGGAGATGAAGCTGCTCCCCTGCGGCTTACGCACCCGGACATCCTGAAAATCTCAACGGAAACTGTGTATGGGCGGCAGGGGAGCCTGCTACCCATCCGCATCCCTTGATATGCAAAAGGACTCTGCCCCGGAGGAACCGGGAGCAGAGTCCGCATGCGTCACATGGTCAGCGGTTCGAGCGTCACGGTGGCTCCGGCCTCTATCGTGACCGGGATGGCGGCGCTGATGTCCGCTGTGACCGCGGCGCTTATGCCCACGTCCCCGGTCAGCTGCCAGCCGGACGCGGTGTAGATGACGCCCCTCGCGGTGCCCTCCCTATCGAGTACGCGGACGAGCACGATGTAGTCCCCGGCGGGGTTCTGGCAGCTGAACGTGGAGCTGCCGTCCGGCCAGTAGGGGGGCGTGCTGAGCGGCTCGTAGGTCTGCGTATCCAGCAGGTAGGCGCGGATGGCGAGGTAGTCCCTGGTCGGCTCGGCGGCGAACTGCAGTATGCCGCAGCCCTCCGAGTAGAATACCTCGCCGGCGTCGCCCGTCAGGCCGCGGCTGGCAAACGCCTCGGCGATGGTGTCCTTCCACTGGGGCATGCCCGTCGCGTCGCAGGCGAACTGGAGCATGGGCAGCATCTCGTCAAAGCCGGAGAGCGGGGTGGCCGCGCAGATGACATGGCCCCACAGGTCGAGCTGGTCCTCCAGCGATATGCCGGCCTTCGCAAGGTCGATGGCCACGCCGGCCAGCAGCGAGTTGTTCACGTGTACGCCGCTCCGGTCGTTGTAGGCAAGGGGCAGCGCGTCCAGGGGGCGGTAGTACAGATCGCCCACGCGCGCGGGCTGATTGAAGGCGTGGGGGTCGCTCATGCTGCGAACGGCCGTGCCGCTGTTCTCGCCCACGAGCCAGTCGGTGTCCTCGGTGCGCCCGGCGCGCATCTCGATGATGTTGCCCAGTATGTCGCTGAAGGATTCGTTTATCGTGCCCGGCTCGCCGCTGTAAAAGATGTCGGTGAGCGAGGCCATGCTGAAGCCGTGGGTGTATTCGTGGGCCATCACGTCCACGCATTCGCCGTAGGTGTTGAGCGTGCTGGAGCCGAACGTGTGCCAGCCGCGGTCGATGCCGCCGTAGCAGGCGTTGTCCTCGGGCACGCCGTTCTCGTCGCAGTAGTCGGAGAGTATGGCGATGGGCATGTCCAGCCCGTTGGGCGAGCGCATGCCGAAGCTCGCAAAGGCGTCGTAGACCGTGATGTAGTTGAAGTAGGTGATAAGGTCGTTGTCCGTCCAGCCCGTGTTGTCCGGGGTGGAGATGATGTCTTCCTTCTTGTCAAACTGGAATGCGTAGGCGTCCATCACGGCTATCTTGCGCTGCGCGTCCGCCAGGTAGTACGCTCCCGCCGCCTCGTCGTAGAGCACGGGCACGCTCAGCTCCAGCGTGGAGCCGTCGTGCAGCGTGACCTCGCCGGTATAGGTCGCCTCCTGCCTGCCCTCAAAGCAGCGCTCCGCGTCGCTTGCGGCCAGCGCGGTCTCGTCGTCTATCGAGTGTACGGGCAGGCTGTACAGGTAGCTGCCGTTGCTGCCGATGTAGTGCGCCAGGTACCGGCGGTCCTCCGTCTCGGTGCTGGCGTTCGGGTTGCTGGTGTAGACGATGTAGGCGGCGTTGACGGTGGTCTCGCCGTCATCGTTGATGAGGGAGAGTATGGTCCGGGTGATGGAGTCGGGGTAGTATGTGTATTCGTCGCCCGGATGGTTCTTTTCGAGATAAGCCTGCGCGACCGCAAGCGCCTCCTCCGGCTCTATCATCGTCTCCAGCTCGCCGCCCAGCCCGGGCGTGACGGAGCTGGAGACCGCCGCCGCGCGGCCCTCGCCGTCGGCTATGACCTTGATTATCGAGTAGCTCACGCTGGTGCCGCCGCTGAACTGGCGGAGGGTGTAGTAGGTGTAGCCGTTTTGCGTCTGCAGGGCCACGCCCTTTATGAACTGCGCGTCCTCGTCTAGGCCGAGCACGTCGCGCAGGCGCTCCACCGCGCCTATCACGCCCTCCTCGCCCTCGACCTTTCCGTCGTAGAAGTCCCCGCTCAGCCAGGTGACGTAGCCCGCGTCGCTGAGCACGTAATCGACCTTGCCCTCGGCGCGCAGCTGCTCGAGCCGGGCCATGGTCAGGCGCTCGGGGGCGGGCCCGGCCAGCGCCGTCAGGGGCAGCGCGGCCAGCAGCAGCAGGCAGACGATGCATGAAAACAGGCGTTTGAACATGATACGACCTCCTTTTCCTACAATATACTTTATCATTTGCCGCAAAACGCGGTCAACCGCGCGCAGCGTCCATTCGCGCGCGATTTCGTCCGTTCGCACAGCGGGCGGCATCGCCCGGGGGAAGCCCCGGAACCGCAGGCCCGCCCCGGCATAAAGCGGGGCCGCCGTTCCCTGCGCGGGAGACGGCGGCCCGGGCGCGGTATCCGTCAGTTGGCGGAGCCGCCTGCGCTGTCTATGTCGACGATGGTCTGGTCGTTTACGGTGGCCTTGAACTGGCAGCGGGTGATGGTAAACGCGGCGATGGCCAGCACGGCGACCACTATGATTATCTTGACAGTACGGGACATGCTTGACTCCTTTCCGGCCGTGTTTGGGTTACATCAGGCCGTTTATGTATTCGGTGAGCTTTTCGCGGTCGTAGTAGTCCGCGACCTTGTCGATGACGATATCCGGCTCCGCGCCCTGGTCCACGTCGTAGTACGAGCCGTTCATGACGGTGCTCAGGCGCAGGCGGCTGGAGACCTGCCAGATGGTGCCGTCCGCAGTGATCAGCGGCTGCACGGCGCAGGCGCCGCCGCCGGAGCGACGGCCGAGGAGCGTCACGTCGCAGGAGCTCTTGAACATGCAGGGCACCAGGTTGCCGCAGGAGAAGCTGACCGGGGAGATAAGGCAGTAGCGGTTCAGGTGCGCCACGCTGTCGCTCGCGTCGAATGCGCGGTCGCCGTTGACGTCGATGCTGTAGACCGAGGTGGACTGCGCGCCGGTCATGGCGTCGACGAGGTGCATGTCGCACCGGCCCAGGAACCAGGCGATGGCGTAGACCGCCGCGTCCGCAGCGCCGCCGGTGTTCGTGCTCAGGTCGAGCACCACGTTCTCGATGGGGCTGTCCTCGCGGGTTATCTGCTGGTGGGCGTACATTATCAGAGCGATGGTGTCGTCGAGCATGTTCTCCAGCCCGCCGTTTGCCAGCGCGTCGTAATAGTCGTAGGAGTCATTGAGCGCAAAGCTGTCGAAGCTGACGTAGGCGGTGTTGCCGACCTCCTGATAGGGCGGCCGTCCCTCGGGGAATACCTGCATCTCGGTGGTCTTGAGCTTGCGCATGTGGCTTATCAGCCGGTTCGTGGAGATGGATTCCACATTGGACGGCACCGGCACATTGCCCGCATAGGGGGAGGCGCTGCGGAAGCCGCTGTGCAGGTCGTCGATGTAGCAGTTGATTACGTCCATGAGCGCGATGTCGGCCTCGAGGGCGTCGGTGCTCTGCAGGCGCTCGGCTATGCCGGACTGCTCAAACAGCGTGCCGAAGGAGGGGATGTTGTGCTTCTCCTTCAGGCCGTAATGGAACTGCAGCGCCAGGCAGGTCTCCAGATAGTTGAAGCGCGCCAGCGCCTCGCTGCGCGGGCCGGGCTCCACGGAGTAGTACAGGTCTGCCATGTCGCCCAGCTCGCTCGCGGTGATGAGGAATACGGACTCGCCGTTGAAGGCGATGTTGGTGTAGGTGTAGGCGATGAACAGATCCGAGAAGGTCTGCATGGGGATATAGCCCATGCCGTCCTGATAGACCAGCTCTATGCCGAAGTCGGAGAGCTGCACGCCCATGCTGGTGCTGTCGCGGTAGGAGGAGGTGCTGTTGCGCTGGAACAGCTCGGGCTCGCCGTTGTCGCCAAAGCCGGATTTTCCCACGATGTCCAGCGGCTGCAGCGAATAGCTCGCGGTGATGTACAGGTTGTAGTTGTCCCAGCCTATCATGTTCTCATCAAAATCGACGAGGGCGTGGCTGCCGTTCTCGCGGGTGAACATGTACGTCTGTCCCTCGGTCTCCATGGTCACGCTGTAGTCGGGGTCCTCAAAGAACACGCTGATGCGGTTGTGCAGCTCCAGCGCCGTGTCCATGTCGATGTAGGGGATGTCCGTCTGGCCATTCAGGAAGTACAGGGTGATCTCAGAGGTCTCGGTCGCCGAGCGGTCGTACAGCGTCGCCACCCGGGAGCTAATCTCCGGAGCCTGCTCTGCCAGCGCCACGGGGAACGCGCACAGCAGCAGCGACAGTGTCACAAGCATTGCCAGCAGCTTCTTCATGCATTTCACCTTTCTTCATATGTATTTATCCACCGGCCCAGGGGGCTGCGCCCCTGCCGGGGAGACCCGGTGCGCGGGTACGCCATCCGGGAGGGGGCCGCAGGGACGCATCCCGACCGGCGCAAGTACATACGTACCTTTCTATACATCATAGTTTTGGCATTTCCTAAAGTCAATGGCTTTGGCGCGAGTGGACATTTTTAAGCGCGAATGGACGCCGCGCGCGGTTGACCGCCTCCGCGGGCGCATGATAAAGTATATGTAACGAATGTGTGTGACGGAAGGGAGGCGCGCCCGTGAAGCGCAGGATAGCGTGGCTGGCCGGCGCGGCAGTGCTGCTGACGCTCTGCCTGGTGCTGGGCCGGGAGCTGCTTTACCATGCGCAGCCCGCGCAGGATGAGGTGACGTACGATCTGTCCCTGGGCTGGGCGGGCGAGGCCATGCCCGCCGACTGGGTATACGATCAGAAGGGCTGGCGGGTGTTCGTGCAGGAGGGCGACGCGCCCACCGAGCTGGAGGCGGACGGCCTGGGCGGCTTTACGGGCGACATCCGGCCGGGGCAGACCTTCTACTTCTCCCGCGTGCTGGAGGAGGAGCTGGCGAGCGACCTCATATTGCAGGTGAACGCCTTTGGCGAGAACGTGGCCGTATTTCTGGACGGAATGCTGATATACACCGACTGCCCGGATGAGAACGACCGCATAGGCAGCCTGGCGCTCCCCGGCAGGGAACAGCCAAGGCCGGCAGCGCTGACCATCAACCTGCCCGGCGACTGCGCGGGCAGGACGCTGACCATAGCCCAGTCCACGGGCCTTGACTGGGAGATGCCCAAGGTGTGGCCGGTGGCCGTCTCCCTGACCTGCCAGTACGCCTACGAGAGCGGGCTGATAGCCGAGGGCTTCCGCACGGCCGTGCCCGCCGCGCTGCTGTTTGCCGCGGGCGCGGCGATGCTGGTGGCGTTCCTGTGGCAGCTGCGGCGGGGCGTGCGCGACGCGGGCATGCTGTGGGCGGCGCTGGCCCTCATGCTCTGGACGACGGCGATACTGCTGCGCCCCTCGTTCATGGGCAGGGTGCTGGGCCAGACGCGCGTGGACTGGCTCACGCTGTGCAAGGGGCTGTCCCTCACGGCGCTTATGGCCTTCCTCGCCAGCCGCGCGGGGCGCCTGCGCGGCGTGTTCTGGGTACTGACCGCGCTTGCGGGGCTCACCAGCCTCATCTGCCCGTACATCGATATGCGCTATGAGGCGATAACGAGCGACTGGCTCATGGACCTGAGGTACAGCGTGCCGCAGATGACGGGCCTTGTGAGCCTCTGTGCCGCGCTGGCCTGCGCGTGGGCGTGCAGGCGCGGGCAGCGATTCTACGCCTTCTTTGCGCCGGTATCGGCGCTCGCAGCGGGGGCGCTGCTGGCCGGCGCGGCGCTGTATGACGGCGAGCAGCTGTTGGTGCAGCTTGAGCTGGCGGCGGCGTACCTTACGCCCGCCTACTTCCTCTGGCCGCTCACGCTCAGCACGACGATAGCGGCGGCGGTTGCGATGGCGATGGAGCTTGCTGAGCGGGAGCTCAAACGGCGGGAGAACGCGCGGCTGATGGACGCGCGCGGCGAAATGACCATGCAGCACTACGAGAGCCTGCGCGCGCAGAACGAGCAGGTGATGATGCTGCTGCACGACATGAACAGGCACTACGCCGTGCTGCGGCAGATGAGCGGCGAGGAGAGCGTGCAGCGCTATCTGGACGAGCTGCTTGAGCAGAACGCGGCCATACGCCCCGTGGTGCAGAGCGGGAACCCCATGCTGGACGTGATAATCAACGGCAGGCTTACGCAGGCCATAAACGCGGGCGTGCGCATAGAGCTGGTGCGCACCGGCGCGCCCGATGCGCTGCCGCTGAGCGATGCGGAGCTGTGCTCGCTGATGATGAACCTGATGGACA
>JBJEUC010000603.1:0-1685 GCA_051883635.1 Candidatus Fimadaptatus sp. | reverse complement strand
TACCAGCGCCCAAAATGGCAAAATCAGCCGCTCCGCGCGTGCTCAGTCCAGACTGCGGTAGAAGCAGCAGCCGCCTATGAACTCGCGCAGTATAGAGTTCACCGGCACCTCGTCCTCCACATGCGCCTCCACGAAGTAGTCCAGGAAGGCCAGCAGCCGCTGCGCCTTGGTGTAGTATGGATCGTCGGGCGTCACCTGGCTCAGCAGCGGCACGGCGTAGGACTTGAGTATCGCCATCTCGTACAGCAGCGAGGAGTTGAACATCACGTCGGCGTGCTCCTGAAAGCTGAATATGTTCTTTTCCTCGCCGCTTACCACGCTGGGCCACATGGAGAAGGTGCGGTCCACCGGGCTGGAGCGGAACTGATAGTCGCGCACTAGCCGGCGTATCAGCCGCGCATCTGTGGTGCGTATGCGGTTGTGGTCGTCCAGGTTGAGCTGCGTCAGCGCGCTTATGTACACGCGGAACTTGGCGCCGTTGGGTATGTCGGGCGTGAGCGCGTCGTTGAGCCCGTGTATGCCCTCTATTATGATGGGCTGGGACGGGCCTATGCGCGTGGGCTGCGCGCTCAGCGTGCGCTGCCCGGTGGTAAAGTCAAAGCGCGAGAGGCATACGTCCTGCCCCTGCAGCAGCCCCACCAGCTGTTCGTTGAACAGGCCCACGTCCAGCGCCTCCAGCGATTCCAGGTCGATGGTGCCGTCCGGCCCGGGCGTCATCTCGCTGCGGTTGCGGTAGTAGTCGTCCAGCGAAATCAGCAGCGGCTTTTTGCCCAGCACGCGCAGCTCTATGGCCATGCGGTGCGTGAAGGTGGTCTTGCCCGAGGAGGATGGCCCGGCAATGAGCATCACGCGAGCGCCGCTTTCGACAAATCGGTCGGCTATGTCGGCTATCGACTTCTCCTGCAGCGCCTCGTTCACGCGAATGAACTCGCGCAGCGAGCGGTCCATCACCATGCGGTTCAGGTCGGCCACGTTGCTGCAGCCCAGTATGTCGTTCCAGCGCGCGGTCTCCGCCAGCACGCGCGTGAGCTTGGGCCGCTCCACGAAGGGCGCGGGCCGGCTCAGGTCGCTCTTGTCGGGCAGCATGAGCATTATGCCCGGCAGCTGGAAGTGCAATGCGAAGGTATGCACGTATCCGGTGGAGGGCAGCATTGCGCCGTAGAAGTATTCGCGGAAGCCGCCGCATTCGTAGAGCCGGAAGGTCTTGTCCGGCCGGTAGCGCAGCAGCTCGACCTTGTCGTCCCAGCCGCAGGCGCGGAAGTAGTCCAATGCCTCGCTCTGCGGCACGTCCCGGCAGGTGAAGGGCAAGTCGGCGGCCACCAGCTCGCGCATGCGCGTCTGTATGCGGCGCACGGTGGGCGAGGAGAGCAGCACATCGTCCGGCAGGGTGACGTATATGCCACCGCCCATGGAGTTCTCAAAGCGCACGCGCTTGCCGGGATACATCTGATGCACCGCCAGCAGGAACACAAAGCGCAGCGAGCGCTCATATACGCGGCGGCCTTCCTCGTCGCTCAGGTCGATGGTGCGCACGGTCTGGCCGGGCTGCGCCACGTCGCTCAGCGAGCGGATGCCGCCCGGCGTGAGCACGGCGACCGCCGTCTGCTCACGGCCCGCGCCGATGCGCTTCAGCGCGTCGAGATACGTTGCGCCCTTGAAAAGGCTCACGCTTGCGCCGTCAATCA
>JBJEUC010000602.1:0-1687 GCA_051883635.1 Candidatus Fimadaptatus sp. | reverse complement strand
ACTTTTCTTGTTTTCATTTTTTGAACTACCTCCTCAAAAATTTTCATGGATAATGATAGCGCAGAATTTTAAAAAATATCGCGTCGCTGAGTGGAAGTTTTGATGAAGTTGGGCAATAAAATGCAGTTCATGCGGCGCTTTGCACCCGGCGCGGGCTCTGCCGCTCGGGGAGCAGCGCGCCGCCGGGCAAAAAACGGAGGAGCCATGCTCCTCCGCGGCCTGCTCAAAGCCGAATGCGCGCCCCGGCTCATCCCACCAGATGCTCTATCAGTATCTTCACGCCTATGGCGACGAGTATCACGCCGCCGGCCAGCGTGGCGCGCTTTTTGAACAGCTCGCCCAGGCGATTGCCCAGCCCCACGCCCGCTATCGACAGCGCGCAGGTGGTGCAGCCGATTATCGCGATGGCCTGCCAGATGTTCACCTCCAGCAGCGCAAACGATATGCCCACGGCCAGCGCGTCTATCGAGGTGGCTATGGCCATTATCAGCAGCGTCAGCGTGCGGGTGGGGTCGGACGCTTCGTCATCCTCGTCGCCGTGCCATATGTCCCACAGCATCTTACCGCCGATGAGCGCGAGCAGCCCGAACGCTATCCAGTGGTCGAACGCCTGTATGTAGCCGGCCACCGAGCGCCCGGCGATGAAGCCTATCAGCGGCATGAGCGCCTGAAAGCCGCCGAAGAACAGCCCGGTCTTTATCGCGTGCCAGGGCCGGGGCCTGCGCAGCGTTATGCCTGTGGTGACAGATACGGCGAAGGCGTCCATCGACAGCGCTATCGCGGTAAGGAACAGCTCAAGTATCGACATACATGCATCTCCCCATATGATGAAGTCCTTAAATTATAGCGCCGAAACAGGGGCGCGTCAACGCATATCTGCGCCCATATGCATTAAAACTGCGCCCGGGGCCCGCATATCGGGCAAAAGCCGGGCGGCGGGCGGGGGGAATTATAAAGACACAGAATTATTACCTCAGGGAGTTGAGTCTTTTGGGCTGATAGTATATAATAGAGTAGTTGAAACTTCGCTTGCCCGACCTGTCAGGAGGATGTCAAATGACCGAACAGACTTGCGTTGCGGATGAGCAGACGCACTTTGGCGGAGACCGCGTCGAGCTGATAATGCCGGCCCGGGAGAGCATGCTCATGCTGACCAGACTCACGGTAGCCGGGCTGCTGGCCAATCATTCCCGCGACTTCGACACGCAGGAGGATGTAAAGAGCGCCGCGGCCGAGGCGTGCTACTGCATAATGCAGCAGCCCTGCGCCTATACGCGCATAGGGCTGTGCTTCGAGCTGAAGCCCGGGCAGATAACGCTGAGCGTCAGGGGCCTGGAGCCCACCATGCAGGCGCAGCGCCTGGAGTCCATGCGCAGGTGCGAGGAGGTCGCCCTGTGCATACTGGAGTCGATGGTGGACAGCGTGGATATACAAAAAGGCGGAGGCGTAATAGAAGGCTTTACGCTCATAAGGCACATAGCCTGACAGGAGGTTTGCAATGGCGGAAACTGCCTCCGAACGCACGCGGGTTCAGGCCATGCTCGAGGAGTATTGCCGCACGCGGGACCGCGAATTGCGCAATCAGCTGGTGGGCGAGTACCTGTATATAGCGGACATATGCGCCCGCCGGTTCGCCGGGCGCGGCGTTGAATACGACGACCTGCGCCAGATAGCGTCGCTGGCGCTC
>JBJEUC010000601.1:0-6879 GCA_051883635.1 Candidatus Fimadaptatus sp. | reverse complement strand
GTCGCCGCGCGCGGGCCGCCCGGCGTCGGGCGCGGCGGCCGGGCCCGGCTGCGGTGCGGCCGCGCTTATGTCCGACTCTATGCGCTCCCGCGCGCTGCTGAGCGCGCTCTCCGCGCGGCGGCGCACCTCGTCCAGTTCGGCTTCATTGGTCTGCGGCGCATCCTCTGAATCGCCCGCCGCGCCCGGAGGCGCTATGCGGCCCATGCGCCACCAGCGGCCCAGCGCGCCCCGGCCCTCCGGCCGCGCGCTCCTATCGGCGCTCTCCGTCTCCATCGGGCGCGCCCCAGCCTGCTCCCCGGGCCCGGAGCGCGCACCCCTCACGCGCATACGCGCGCGCCGCTTACTGCTCATACTTAAACAGATACCCCACTCCGCGCACCGTGTGCAGCAGCTTTACGCCGAAGCGCTCGTCCAGCTTCTGCCGCAGATAGCGCACGTATACGTCCACTATGTTGGTGTCGCCGGCATACGAATAGCCCCACACCTCGCTGAGCAGCTCGTCGCGGCTGAGCACCTTGTCGGGATGCGCGGCCATGTAGGCCAGCATGTCGAACTCGGTCTTGGTCAGCGTGACCTCCTGGCCGTCGAAGGCCACGTGGCGGTTGCGCGTGTTGACCACCAGCTTGCCCTGGCAGATCTCGTCGGTGTCGGCTGCGGCGCTGTGACCGCCGTGCTTGAGCGCCACGCGAATGCGCGCCAGCAGCTCCTCTATCGCAAAGGGCTTGGTCACGTAATCGTCCGCGCCCATGTCCAGGCCCATCACCTTGTCGCTCACGTCGTCCTTGGCGGTGAGCATGATTATCGGCTTTTGGCTGTGCTGGCGCACCCGGCGGCATATCTCTATTCCGGAAAGGCCGGGCAGCATCAGGTCCAGCAGCATCAGGTCGTACTCGTCCCTGAGCGCCTTGTCCAGGCCCTCGCGCCCGTCCGGCGCGACGTCCACATCGTAGCCCTCGTGCTCCAGCTCCAGCTGTACAAAGCGCGCGAGCATCTTCTCGTCCTCTATGATAAGTATGCGAGCCATAGCAGCCTCCCGTGAAAAGAATAAGCCCGCCGCTTACAGCAGCAGGCACATAAGCGGCACCGTAAATAGCGAAAGCACCGTTGACAGGCATACGCACTTGCCTGCGAAGTGGTAGTTGGCGTTGTAGCGCTCCGCCAGTATCGCCGTGGTATAGGCCACGGGCATGGCCAGCAGTATCACCGTCACCTGCAAAAGCTGCTCCTCCATGCCTATGAGCCGCAGCGCGCCCAGCGCCAGCAGCGGCATCGCCACCAGCCGCATGGCGCTGAGCAGGAACGCATCCCTGTCCCACATATCGCGCGGCCTCTGCTCGGCCAGCGACGCGCCTATTATCATCATGGCCAGCGGGCCGGTCATGTCGCCTATGCTGCCCACGGCCGTGCCTATCGCGCCCGGCAGCGTGAAGGGCGCCAGCATGAGCATGACGCCCAGCACCACCACCACCACGCAGGGGTTGAGCAGCACCTTGGTGAACTTGTCGCGCGTGGAGCCCTTTACATAGAGCGACACGCCCATGGTCCAAAGGAGAATCCTCACAGGTATCATGAAAAACGACGCGTATACCACGCCCGATTCGCCGAACACCATGGACACTATCGGCGTGCCCGCGTTGCCCGCGTTGGAGAACATGGTACCGAACAGCAGCGTGCCCTGCCGGTCGGCGGGCCTGCGCCGCCATATCAGCTTGCCCACCAGAAAGCTGACAAGGCACATGGCCGCGCTCACGCACATGACCAGCGCCGCGCCCTTGAGCTCCTCCAGGTCCAGCGGCTTGTTGAACGAATCCAGTATCATGCAGGGCAGCAGCAGATTTGTGAGCAGCTTTACGAACCCGGGCCGCGTGTTTTCGTTGATCACCTTTATTTTGCGCATCACCACGCCGCACACCATGTATATGAACATGATCGTCTGGGTGGAGATCATCTTTTGCATAACGTCCATAGGATTCTTCCTCCGCGCCTGTCAGGCAGAATATCAACGTGAGGTAATTCTCCGCTGCCGGGCGCTTTTCCTGTATCTATCGATGAAAATTTGATTAGGGAGCACTTTGGCGGACGGGGGAGCAAGCTCCCCCGCCGCTGCCACCCCTACACAGTTTCCGCTGAAATGCTTCGCATTTCCGGGCGCGGAAACTGCAGGGAAGCAATTTCTTCTCCGGGGGGGGGGGGCAAGCTCCCCTCCGAAGAAATTGCGCGGCCCCGGCGTACACGCCGCCGGGGCCGATTGAAGCCCGAGAGGGCTGCGGCCCTCTCGGGCTCTCCCGGGGGGCTGGAATGCCGCCGGGCGCTTTTCCTGTATGCATCGATAAACATCTGATTAATGCGAATTAGGGCGGACGGGGGAGCAAGCTCCCCCGCCGCCAAAACGCCTCCGGGCGGGAAGGCCAAAGCCTTCCCGCCCGGTCAGGAGCGCCTGCTCCCGTTATTCCTGCGCCTTGAGGAACTCCATGCACACGCGGGCCTCGTCCAGGCCGGAGGGCGTGCAGGTCTCGGATTCGACTATCAGCTGTATGCCCATCTCCACGGCCGTCTTGTACACCTCGGCGGCGGGGGCGGTGCCCAGGCCCAGTGGCGTGCCGTGGCCGTCGGCGGAGCCGTCCTTGATGTGGATGATGTGCACGCGGTCCTTGAGCTCGTGCATCATCGCGATGGGGTCCTGGCCGCCCACATAGGCCCAGTAGGTGTCTATCTCCAGCTCGAGGCTGGTGCGGCTCTTCAGCTGCTCGTAGATGAGGGAGCCGTCCTCGTTCGCCTTGAACTCGTGGGCGTGGTTGTGATAGCCCAGCTTTATGCCGGCCTCGGCCAGCACGGGCTGAGCCTTGTTGACCAGGGCGATGAACTCGTCCAGCTTCTCCTGGGTGCTGAGGTCGGCGCCGGGAATGATGATGAAGCTGTTGCCGATGGTCCTGTGATAGGCGATGGTCTCGGCGATCTTGTCCTCGGTCAGCTCCTGCCAGCCGGTATGGGTGGAGCTTACCTCCATGCCGCACTCGTCCAGCTTGGCCTTGACCTGCTCGGCGGGCACGCCGAAGAAGCCGGCGAACTCGGCGTAATGATAGCCCAGCGCGCCCACCTTCTCTATGGCGCCCAGCAGATCGTCCTTGGTTATATCGCGCACAGAGTACATTTGCAGACCGTATTTCATGTTGTTCCACTCCATTTCACGTTGTATTTGAGCGCCGGATGCGCGGCGCGCAATGCCTTACTTGAGCTCCACCTTGATGACGGTGTCTATCGGGTCGGGCAGCTGCGGGTCCTCGCCGAAGGACACGAACACTATGTCGGGGTAGTTGCCGGTCATCCAGTTGCGCTCTATCTTCATCTCGCTGCCGTCCTTGAGCAGCCGTATGCACTTTACGTCCTCGGCCTTTATGCCTACCAGCGGCACAAAGCCTATCTGCGGCTCGTTCACGTGGAAGTAGATGTCCTTGCCGTTCTGCGTGATGCGGCCGTAGTCGGGGCGCGGCAGCTCGGAGCGGCCGCAGTTGTATATGGCTTCGCCGTTGGCGTGCATCCAGTTGCCCACCTTTTCCAGTATCTCCAGCGACTGGGTGGGGATGTTGCCGCGCGCGTCGGGGCCCACGTTTATCAGCATGTTGCCGCCCTTGCTCACGCACTCGACCAGCTTCTTTATCACTATGTCGGCGGTCTTGAAGTGGTTGTCGCGGCTGTTGTAGCCCCAGTTGTTGTTCATGGTGATGCAGCTCTCCCACACCACGGGCTTGCCCATGTCGTCCACCACGCCCTCGGGCGGGATTATCTGCTCGGGGCTTACGAAGTCGCCGCAGTATTCGGTGGGGTTCTGGGTGGCCAGCGAGCCGAAGCCCTCGCCCGAGACCTCCAGGCGGTTGTCCATAAGCACGTCGGGCTGATAGGAGCGTATCATGCGCACCAGCTCGGTGGCCTTCCACTTTTCGCCGCGCATGTCGTCGTAGGAGAAGTCGAACCAGAATATGTCTATCTTGCCGTAATTGGTGCACAGCTCCTTTATCTGGCCGTGCATGTACTCCAGGTACTTGTCAAAGTCGTACTTGTAGTCCTTGTAGGCGGGATTGTCGCGCATGGGGTGCTGCTTGTCGCCGTAATGCGGGAAGTCCGGGTGATGCCAGTCTATTATCGAATAGTACAGGCCCACGCGGATGCCCTCGGCGCGGAAGGCGTCCAGATACTCACGCACCAGGTCGCGCCCGCAGCACTTGACCGAGTTGTAATCGGTCAGCTTGCTGTCAAACAGGCAGAAGCCGTCGTGATGCTTGGCAGTGAGCACGGCGTACTGCATGCCCGCCTGCTTGCAGGCGCGCGCCCACTTGCGGGGTTCGTAGTCCACGGGATTGAACTCGTCAAAGTACTGCTGATAGTCCTCCACCGATATGCGCTCCACGCTGCGCACCCATTCGCCGCGCGCGGGCACCGCGTAAAGGCCCCAGTGGATGAACATGCCGAAGCGCGCGCGCTTGAACCATTCCACGCGCTTTTCGTAAGCCGCCCTTTCAAACATATGCAATGCCTCCTGTCCGCCTGGCCGCCCGTCAGGCAGCCATGCTGAGTATAGCGTTTATTATCACCGCCATCAGCGGTATGGTGACCAGGCTCATCACCGTGGATACGAACACCAGCTGCGCCGATATCTGCTCATGCCGGCCCACGGCGCCGGCAGTTATCGTCATGTTGGCCGCGACCGGCATGGCCGTGACCATCGCCGGCACGCTCACGTACAGCCCGCGCAGCCCGCAGGCAAACAGCACCAGCGCCACCGCCACCGGCAGCACCACCAGCCGCAAGAGCGAGACCAGCGCCGCGTCCTTGAGCACTCCCAGCCGCTCGAACCTGAAGCTGGCTATCACCAGACCCACCTGGAACATGGCCATGGGTGAAACGACGTTGGAGCCCATGGTAAGCACGTTGGCGATAAAGTCGGGCACCGGTATGCCCAGCGCCAGCCATGCAAAGCCGCCAACTATCGCTATCGTGCAGGGGTTTATCGCGCTTTTCCAGTTGACCTTGCCCGAGGACGCCAGCACCATATAGCCCAGCGTCGACACCAGCAGGTTCATGGGCAGGGTGTATATCACCATAGTCTGCGAGGCGACCTCGCCGTACATCGCCAGCACCACCGGCATGCCCATGAATATGTAGTTGGGGAACATGTAGGCAAACTGCGCCGCCGGGGTGGGCACGCGCCCGCGCATCGCCCGGCTGATGAGCATGCCCAGCGGCATGCCTATCGCTATCAGCGCCACGCTTATCAGCATGAGGAACCAGCCCTCGCTGAGCGTGCTCAGCTCGGTCTGCAAAAGTATTATCTTGAGCAGCATCAGCGGGAAGAAGAACTTGAACACCACTCCCGATATCTGCTGGGAAAAGTCGGGCTTTACCAGACCGCGCCTGGAAAAAACGAAGCCGCCGGCCATGAATATGAACAGAGTTAGTACCGCGCTGAGCGCCGACATGAATACCTGGGACAAAGTCTATCACGTGCCTTTGCTGTAATTTGTGTATTTGCGAAACATACGCAATTTTAGAAATTCCACGCGGAATGCCCTTTTCCTGCCTGAGCGGCCCTCCGCGCAAAATCATTACAAAACCGGCGAAATACGTGCCATCGCGCGCCGCTCCCGCGCGTGGCCTCATGCCCTCAGCCGTCCTCATCCTCCGCCGGGGCGCCCACTATGTCGGTGGACAGCACCCTGCCCATGCGCAGCGAGTCGTTGCCAAAGCGCGCGCGTATGCCGTCCACGGCCGAATAGAGGCGGCGGCCGCGCTCGCGCTCCTGCTCGCCATCGTCAAGGAAGCTCAGCTGGCGCATTCCCCGGCTCTCGCTGAGCGCGCTCACGCTCACCGAGAGCATGCGCACCGGCGCGCCTATGCGCCAGTTGCGCTCGACGAGCGCGCGGGCGGCGCGCAGTATGTCGCTGGTGACGTTGGTGCGCTCCTGAAGGTGCTGCTGGCGCGATATCACCTTCAGCTCCGGGTCCTTTATCTGCACCGTGACGCAGGCGCCGTACAGCCCCGCCGCGCGCAGACGCGCGCCCACGCTCTCGCACAGCAGCGTGAGCCCCGCCGAGATGTCCTCCCCGCTCGCCAGATCCCGGCGGAAGGTGAGCGAGTTGCCCACCGACTTGGCCGTTTCGTGATAGCCCAGGGTATGCACCGGGCTGTCGTCCAGCCCGGACACGTTGCGCCACAGCACCTCGCCGCCCTTGCCCAGCAGCTGCGCCATGCGCTCGGGGCCCGCCGCGTGTATATCGCCCAGCGTGAGTATGCCCGCGCGATGCAGCACCTCCGCCGAGGCGCGGCCCACGTACATCATGTCGGTTATGGGCAGCGGGTAGAGCAGGCTCTCAAAGTTGTCGCGCGTTATGACGGTGGTGGCGTCGGGCTTTTTGTAATCGCTGCCCAGCTTGGCGAACATCTTGTTGAACGACACGCCCACCGATATGGTAAGCCCCGTCTCGCGCCTGACCCGCGCCCGCAGCTCGTTGGCTATGCTCTCGCCCGAGCCGAACAGCGCGCGTGAGCCCGTCACGTCCAGGTAGCTCTCGTCCACGCTGGCCGCCTCCACCTGGTCGGTGTACTGGGCGTATATATCGTTTATAGCGCGGCAGTAGCGCCCGTACAGCTCGTGGTGCGGCCTGAGCAGCACCAGCTCCGGGCACTTGCGCAGCGCCGCGGCGATAGTCTCGGCGGTCTTTACGCCCCGCCGCTTGGCCAGCTCGTTCTTGGCCAGTATCACGCCGTGCCGCAGCGCCGGGTCGCCGCATACCGCCACCGGCTGAGCCCGCAGCTCGGGATGCGAAAGCAGCTCGACCGAGGCAAAATATGAATTGCAGTCGCAATGCAGTATCACGCGCTCCA
>JBJEUC010000600.1:0-1693 GCA_051883635.1 Candidatus Fimadaptatus sp. | reverse complement strand
CATGCTGTTCGAGCTGGGCATATCGTATGCGAGCGACGAGGGCGTGAAGCTCGCCGACGAGGTCATGGGCTTCATCCACGACCGCGCCTGGGCGGCCTCGCGCGCGCTGGCCGCAGTGCGCGGGCCCTTCCCGGCCTGGGAGCAGAGCGTGTTCGCGCACGACGCGCAGCCGCCCCGCAACGCGACCGTGACCACCATCGCCCCCACAGGCACGATTTCGATATTCGCCGGAGCCTCGTCGGGCGTGGAGCCGCTGTTCGCGCTGGCCTTTGTGCGCAACGTCATGGACAACGACTCGCTGCCAGAGGCCAACCGCATATTCGAGCGCGAGCTGAGGCAGCGGGGCCTGTACACCCCCGCGCTGATGCGCGCCGTGGCCGAGCACGGCACCGTGCAGGGCATGGGCCAGCTGCCCGAGGACCTGCGCCGCGTGTTCGTGACCGCGCACGACATCTCGCCCGAGGCGCACGTGCGCATGCAGGCCGCCTTCCAGCGCCATACCGACAACGCCGTCAGCAAGACGGTCAACTTCACCCACGACGCCACGCGCGACGACGTGCGCGAGACCTACCTGCTGGCCTGGAAGCTGGGCCTCAAGGGCATAACCATATACCGCGACGGCAGCCGCGACGGCCAGGTGCTCAACGTGGGCAAGAAGGAGCAGCCCGCGCCGGCGGCACCGGTTGCACCGGCGGCGCCGGCTGCACCCGCCGCACCGGTCGCGCCCGCGCCGCGTCCCCGTCCGGACGTCACCATGGGCATGACGGAGAAGGTGCGCATAGGCTGCGGCAACCTGTACGTGACCGTCAATTACGACGAGCAGGGCATCTGCGAGGTGTTCACAAACCTGGGCCGCGCCGGAGGCTGCCCCTCCCAGAGCGAGGCGACCAGCCGCCTGGTGTCCACGGCGCTGCGCGCGGGCATCAGCCCCGAGACGCTCATAGAGCAGCTGCGTGGCATACGCTGTCACTCGACGCTCAGGCAGAAGGGGCTCAAGGTGCTGTCCTGCCCCGACGCGATAGGCCAGGTGCTGGAAAAGGCGCTGCGCATGAGGGGGAGCATAGCCGCGCCCGCAGGCAGCGCACCCGAGGCCTGCGCGGGCGGGAGCTGCGCGGCCTGCGCGTCGGCGTGCGCGCGCCCGGAGGACGAGCCCGCGCCGCAGGGCGACGCGCTCTGCCCCGAGTGCGGCAGCAGCATGGAGCATGAGGGCGGCTGCGTGATATGCCGCAAGTGCGGCTATTCGCGCTGCAGCTGATGAAGAGCGGAGGATATTGCAATGGCTGACATGAATGCGATACTGGAAAAGAACATCGCGCTCTACAACGGGCGCAGCCTCAACTGCGCGGAGACGGTGCTCGCGAGCATGTGCGAGTACATGGGCGTGGAGAGCGCCCTTGTGCCGCGCATAGCCACGGCGTTTGGCGGCGGCATGGGCGGCACGCAGTCGGTGTGCGGCACCGTGACCGGCGCGCTGATGGCGCTGGGCATATGGGCTGGGCGCGAGCCGGGCGGCGACCAGGCCCCGGCGCGCGCGCTGACGGAGCGCTTCCTGAGCGAATTTGCCCAGGCCAACGGCGCGCTCACCTGCCGCGAGCTCAGCGGCATAGACATGAAGGACCCCGCGCAGATGGAGGCCTTCCGCGCGCCGGGCGGGCGGCACCACACGGTGTGCAACGAGTGCGTGCGCTGGGCC
>JBJEUC010000599.1:0-1704 GCA_051883635.1 Candidatus Fimadaptatus sp. | reverse complement strand
GATTACACCATCGACGTGAGCGGCAAGTCCGCCAAGGAAAACACCAATGTCATGCTGGACTGCACCGCGTACGCCTGGATGAAGCCCTACAGCTACACCTCCACCAACGAGTACCCCACCATCACCGTGGTCGTGACCAACAACACCGACGAGACCGTGCGCCAGATATACGCCGCCTTCGCGCTGTATGACGAGGACGACAACGTGATATACGTCGATAACTACAATCCCTCCTACGTCGCCCTGCCCGCCGGCTCCTCCATGGAGATAGACATCGGCATCGACAGCGACCTGTACGAATACTGGGATGCCAACGGCATCGAGCCCGCCACGGTCGAGGCCGTCGCCTATTCCCGTCAGGGCTATTGATAACTGAACTGTCCCGGGCGGAGGAGCTTGCTCCTCCGCCGTTTTCATGCCCTCCGATTCCCGAACGCATGCTTGCGGGAGAGGGTCGTCCGCGCTGCGCGCAGCCTGCCGGAAAGCCCCGGGAGAGCGCGAGAGGGCCCGCAGGCCCTCTCGCGCTTCATTCGACCCCGGCGGCGTGTACGCCGGGGTCGCTTAAATATCTTCGCTGGGGTGCTTGCTCCCCCGCCACGCGGCATGCGCCGCAAACCTTGCCACTTTTTTGCCGCTTAATCGAAATTTTCCTATTGCCATATTTGTAAAAGAGGGCAAAACGTGCTACAATATATCTCATTATAGCCAAGGCTATCAAAGGGAGGCACTACCATGCAGGAGAACGCCGTACATACAAACTTTATCGAGGACTTCATCAATGAAGATATAGCTTCCGGCCGCGTGGCGGACAAGGTGCATACGCGCTTTCCGCCCGAGCCCAACGGCTATCTGCACATCGGCCACGCCAAGGCGCTGTGCATAGACTTTGGCATAGCGAAAAAGTACGGCGGCCAATGCAACCTGCGTTTTGACGATACCAACCCCACCAAGGAGGACACCGAATACGTCGAGGCCATACAGCGCGACATACGCTGGCTGGGCTTTGAGTGGGCGCACCTCTACTATGCGTCCGACTTCTTCGACAGGCTGTTCGAGATAGCCTGCGACCTCATCCGCAAGGGCGTGGCCTACGTGGACGACCTCACCCCCGAGCAGATGCGCCAGTACCGCGGCACGCTCACCCGCCCCGGCGTGAACAGCCCCAACCGCGACCGCCCCATCGAGGAGAGCCTCGACCTGTTTAGGCGCATGAAGGCGGGCGAGTTCCCGGACGGCAAGTACGTGCTGCGCGCCAAGATAGACATGGCCTCGCCCAACCTGATAATGCGCGACCCCACGCTGTACCGCATACTGCGCCACCACCACCACCGCACCGGCGACAAGTGGTGCATCTACCCGATGTACGACTTCCAGCACCCCGTGCAGGACGCCATCGAGGGCATCACCCACTCGCTGTGCTCGCTGGAATACGAGATACACCGCCCGCTGTACGACTGGGTCGTGGCCCAGGCCGGCTTTGAGCATCCGCCGCGGCAGATAGAGTTCGCGCGTCTCAACATCACCAACACCGTGATGTCCAAGCGCTACCTGCGCCGCCTGGTGGAGGAGCATTTCGTAGACGGCTGGGACGACCCGCGTATGCCCACGCTGGTAGGCATGCGCCGCCGCGGCTAGTCCGCCGAGGCGATAAAGGACTTCCTCGAGCGCGTGGGCGTGGCCAAGGCCGATTCCACCGTGGACGAG
>JBJEUC010000598.1:0-1705 GCA_051883635.1 Candidatus Fimadaptatus sp. | reverse complement strand
CCTGAAGGCGGCGGCGTGCGCGAAGCACTACGCGGTGCACTCGGGGCCGGAGTCGCTGCGGCACGAGTTTGACGCGGAGGTATCCAAGCAGGATCTGTACGACACCTATCTGCCCGCGTTTGAGGCGCTGGTCAAGGAGGCGCATGTTGAGGCCGTAATGGGCGCCTACAACCGCACCAACGGTGAGCCCTGCTGCGGCTCCAAAACGCTGATTAGCGACATACTGCGCGGCCGCTGGGGCTTTGACGGCCACTTTGTATCCGACTGCTGGGCCATTGCCGATTTCCATATGCATCACCATGTGACCGACACGGCCCCCGAATCGGCGGCCATGGCGATAAAGGCGGGCTGCGACGTGAACTGCGGCAATACCTATCTGCACATACTCACGGCGCTGCAGGAGGGCCTGATAAGCGAGGACGACATAACCCTGGCCTGTGAGCGCCTGTTCACGACGCGCATGCGCCTGGGCATGTTCGACGAGGACTGCCCGTACAACGCCATACCCTACGAGCAGAACGACTGCGCCGAGCATCACGAGCTGGCGCTGGACGCGGCGCGCAAGTCGATAGTGCTGCTCAAGAACGACGGCACGCTGCCGCTGGACATGGCGCGCTACAAGTCCATCGCCGTAATAGGCCCCAACGCCGACAGCCGCACCGCGCTGATAGGCAACTACCACGGCACAGCGTCGCGCTACGTCACGCTGCTGGACGCCATATCGCAGCAGGCCGGCGACACGCGCATATTCTACAGCGAGGGCTGCAACAAGAGCGGCGACAAGAGTGAGGGCCTGTCCGCGCGCAAGTATGACCGCATAAGCGAGGCGCTCACCTGCTGCGCTCACGCCGAGCTGGTAGTGCTGGCCGTGGGCCTGGACGAGACGCTGGAGGGCGAGGAGGGTGACGCCGGCAACGCCTACTTCTCGGGCGACAAGAGCGACCTGCACCTGCCCGCGCCGCAGGAGGAGCTCATGCGCCGCGTGCTGGACTGCGGCAAGCCCGTAATAGTGGTCAACTTCACCGGCAGCGCGGTCGACCTGCGCCTGGCGCAGCAGAAGGCCGCCGCCGTGGTGCAGGCCTGGTATCCGGGCGCGCTGGGCGGACTGGCGCTTATGGACATACTGACCGGGCGCGTATCGCCCTCGGGCAAGCTGCCTGTGACCTTCTATAACGACGCCTCTGACCTGCCCGAGTTCACCGACTACTCGATGGCCGGGCGCACTTATCGCTACTTTGAGGGCGACGTGCTCTATCCGTTCGGCTACGGTCTCACCTACGGCAGCTGCCGCGTGACCGGGGCTGAGGTGGACTTTGCCGACGACGCCGCGTATGTGCGCGCGCGGGTGGAAAACACCGGAGACGCCGACACCCGCGAGGTCGTGCAGGTGTACGTGCGCGCGGATTCGGCCTTCGCGCCCACCAATCCGGCCCTGTGCGGCTTTGCGCCGGTGCAGGTGCCTGCGGGCGGCACGGTAGAGGTGAGCGTGAAGCTGGGCAGCCACGCGTTCGAGATAGTGGACGACCAGGGCGAGCGCCGCCAGGACGGCCACGACTTCGCCCTCTACGTGGGCTTGGGCCAGCCCGACCGCCGCACCGAGCAGCTGACGGGCACAAAGAGCGTGCGGATAGATGTGAAGCTCTAAACGAGGTGGCGGGGGAGCAAGCTCCCCCGCCACTACGTTAGTGTCTTTAGACAGTTGAGC
>JBJEUC010000597.1:0-1708 GCA_051883635.1 Candidatus Fimadaptatus sp. | reverse complement strand
GCGGCATGAGCAGCCGGTCAGACATGCCACCGCCATCTCATGCGAGCTTATCCCCATACGCAAGCAGCTGCCTGGACGGGACACCTCGTCCGGGCGGCGTTATGCTCATCACCCGCGCGGCCTGCGTCACTCCGCAGCAGTCCGCAGAGCGGCATGAGCAGCCGGTCAGACATGCCACCGCCATCTCATGCGAGCTTATCCCCGCACGCAAAGCAGCCGCCAGTACGAGACACCTCGTCCGGGCGGCCATCATACTTATCTCCCACGCGGCCCGCATCACTCCGCAGCCGCACTCGCCTCCCGCAGGTCGCTGCCGGGCAGGCGCTTCAGCAGCCGCATGAGCAGCAGCGTGCCCACCACCGCCATGCCTACCTCCGCCACGTTCCACGCCAGCGGCAGCCCGCAGAGCGGCATGAGCCAGCCAGTCAGACACGCCACCGCCATCCCCGGCGCACCCCTGCGCTTGCCCCCATACGCAAAACGGCCGCCCGGACGAGACACCTCGTCCGGGCGGCGTTATGCTCATCTCCCACGCGGCCCGCGTCACTCCGCGGCCGCACTCGCCTCCCGCAGGTCGCTGCCGGGCAGGCGCTTCAGCAGCCGCATGAGCAGCAGCGTGCCCACCGCCGCCATGCCCACTTCCGCCACGGTCTGCGCCAGCGGCAGCCCGTAGAGCGGCATGAGCCAGTTGAGCAGGTACAGCACCGGTATCTCCAGCACGCCCTTGCGCACTATGGCCATCAGCAGCGAATTGGAGCCCTTGCCCACGGCCTGGAACACGCCCACGGCCAGGAAGTCCGCCGCCAGGAACGGCATCGACACCGCCATGGCGCGCAGGAACCACGCGCCGTACTCCACCGTCTGCGCATCCTCGATGAAGGCCTGCGTGATGGGCGCGGCGAAAACGCAGCCCACCAGCGTCATCACCACCATAATCGAGCCCGAGAGCAGCGCCGTGAAGCCCAGCGTCCGCTTCATGCGCCGGTACATGCGCGCCGAGTACGTGTAGCCTATGAGCGGCATCACGCCCTGCGATATGCCGTTGCTGATGTACCACGGCACCATGCTCACCTTGGAGGCTATGCCCATGGCGGCCAACGCCGCCGCCCCGTAGGGCGCGGCGAGGTTGTTGAGCAGCATATGGCTGACCACGTTGAGCAGGTTCTGTATCGAGGCGGGCACGCCCACCGCGCATACGCCCCCGACCACCTCGCGGCGCAGCGTGAACTCGCGCGGCGATATGCAGACGTAGGTCGACCTGCGCTGGAATATCAGGTAGCCGAAGAAGTACATGACCGCGCAGCAGTTGGATATGAGCGTGGCCAGCGCCGCGCCCTCCGCGCCCATGCCCAGGCCGCCCGGCAGTATGAACAGCGGGTCAAGCAGTATGTTCAGCACGCAGCCGCTCATCGTGCCTATGCTGGCGTGCAGCGTCGCGCCCTCCGAGCGTATCAGGTAGCTCATCACCACGTTCACTATCGAGGGCGTCGCGCCCAGGCACACCGTCCAGAACAGGTAATCGCGCGTGGGCCCGGCGGTAGTCGCGTCCGCGCCCAGCAGCGCCAGCAGCGGCTGCATGCACAGCGCGCAGACTGCCGAGTAAAGCACGCCGCATATCAGCGCGCCGTAGAACCCGAATGCCGAGCTCTGCCGCAGCGTGCGTATGTCGCCCTGCCCCAGCGCGCGGCTCATCATGCTGGAGCTGCCC